>JAJDEL010000622.1 GCA_029259835.1 Planctomicrobium sp.
TTTCGCCTGTGCGGCAGTTCCGGTCATTCCAGCTAAATATTCGTACTGCTGAAAGAGTGACTGGATCGTAATTTTTGCGGCAGAACCTGTCGCGGCTGTGACATCGATTCGTTCTTTTGCTTCGACAGATTGGTGGAGACCTTCCTGCCATTTGCGGCCTTCCATCTTGCGACCCGTTCCTTCATCAACGATCACAATTTCGCCATCGGAGACGACGTAATCGCGATCTCTCTCAAACGCAAGCTGCGCCGTCAGGGCTTTCTCGATGTGCTGATAAATTCGTTCGGTGTTAATGCAATCCAGCAAGACAGGTTTTGCCATTAAAGAAACTTGCCGGCAGCCTTGGTCAGTGAGCATGACCGTTCGTTTTCGTTCGTCTAACAGAAAATCTTTATTCGTGATCAGTCTTGAAGAAGTGTCCCGACACCAGCGGTACAGGCTGATCATCGAATCGCTATTCTGGTGTTCAACACCAATGATGAGTGGAGTCCGCGCCTCATCGATAAGAATACTGTCAACTTCATCAATCAAGGCAAAGTAATGCCCGCGCTGAACAGGGGTTCGTTCCGAATGCTGGGTGTCAAATATCTTTCGCCGAGGAGTGTCGGAAAATTCGGCGCCACGTTTAAGACGATCTCTGAGGAAATCGAACCCCATTTCGCTGGCGGTTCCGTATGTGATGTCGCACTCATACTGCATGATCCGCTCTGGATCGCTCATTTGCTGAACGACGCAGCCTGTGGAAAGTCCAAGATGTGTGAACACTTTTCCCATTTCCTCTGCATCTCTGGAAGCAAGGTAATCATTCGCCGTGACCACATGTGAACCGCGACCGACCATTGCGTAGAGGAGAACAGGTAAAACGGCGGTTAAGGTTTTCCCTTCCCCCGTTTGCATTTCAGCGATCCTCCCCTCGAACAGAGCAATCGCCCCCATGACTTGAACAGGATAATGCCGCAGCCCCAGTGTTCGGTAAGATGCTTCGATACCGAGTGCAAAAACTTCCGGCAGAAGCCGTTTTAACTTGGTGCCAGAGCGCGCATTCCAAGTTAACTTGCGCGCTACAGTTATCAGATCGGCTTCGCTTTGATCTCGTAGTCGATCAGCCCGACGAAGAATGGCCTCAGCTTCAGATTTGAATCGTTGAAGTCGGAGCATTATTGGCAAGGATTAGAAGAAACGGAGTTCACTCGGATTGCATTGTGGTCGGTGACGAGTCTTGAACGTTCAGTCGGACACTTCAAGTGTCCGACTGATCTCAATTCAAGCGGCCTCTGTTCTCAATGCAAAGTACGAGTGAAGCATGCCAGATGTCTTACAATTTCACAAGAAACGTTTTTCGGCAGTTTTTACACTGAACTTCTTTGCCGTCTGCGTTCTCGCGAACGTAGTAAGATGCTCCGCATTCTGGGCAAGTCAGTTTGACGGAATTCGGCATTGGCTCTGCTGCCAGTGCGGTTAGAGATGGAGTTGTTTCCGCCTGTGGATTCGTCGTATTCTCCAAGTCCGCAAGCGACTCATCACAGGAGACGTCGTGCAGATCGATTTCATCCAATGGCAACTGATCGATGTTCTTACTGATCCACTCCACGGCAGCAGAATTAACCGCTGATGTGATGTGATATCGCTGATATGAAAGCATTTCTCCAATTCGTATTACGAGAGAAACTAACGTCGTTTCCGAATTCCAGTGTTCGTCGAGATGGATATCCGTAGTATCAATGTTTGGATGAAAAACAGACGTCAGCATCCGGCAATCCGGAGGTGTTCGCGGATAGTTGCGGGAGATGGCGACTTCGACAAGGTGTTCCTTTGCGACTTTGATCGATTCATCGTTGTCGACAAGGCTGCTAATGCGATATTCGATTTCGTAGCGCTCTGGTGGTGAACCCTCCACCTGAGCAATCCGGATGCGCGGATGCAGCCGGGCGTACTCTTCCAGTTCCGTATATTCTTGCGTTAACCGACGTTCTCGAACTGTACTCATTACGATCCTGCGAGAAAACGTTTTCGTTTTAATATATCTTTATCAGCCGCAGGGCGCTAGCCCCGGATATGAATGCGAACCAGAATCAAATCCGGGGCTATCGCCCAAGCGGCTAATGGAGAGAAATTATTTCGGGCAATTCATTAGGGTACGCAATTGCAACTCAACAGAAAATCTCCAACTGGTATCGATTTCTCCGGTTTCTGATTTATGACCAGTTATGTCGAGTTGTGGCTTCTGAGCATCAAATCGCTTGAAAACGATTCTATTTTCGCGATGCTAAATCTACTTCGTGCCATTCCTGGATGGATTGTACCTGAGGAGCGGGATTGTCGAGGAGGTATTCGATCGCTTTGACCATCGCTTCGCAGCCTGGCAGAGTTGTCACGCAGGGAACACCGTATGAGACCGCAGCGGCTCGGATGCGTCCTTCTTCGGTTCGGCTCCCTTTCCCGCTGGGAGTATTGAAAATGAACTGCACGTCGCCGTTGACCATCATGTCGAGTAAGTTCGGGCGGCCTTCTTGGACTTTTTTGACAGGCTCTGCATGGACTCCCGCTTCGTTCAGAACTCTAGCAGTTCCGGCGGTCGAGAGAATGCGGAAGCCAAGTGACTTCAGTTTTCGGGCAGATTCGACCATCGCGGATTTGTGAGCACCTGCCATGCTGATGAATACGGTCCCTTCTCGAGGAAGTTCAATCCCTGCGGCAAGTTGACTTTTTGCAAATGCGGCCGGGAACGTATCGTCGATTCCCATGACTTCGCCGGTTGAACGCATTTCTGGGCCGAGGATGATATCGACACCAGAGAATCGGGAAAACGGGAAGACACTTTCTTTGACCGACATATGTTTTGGCCAGACTTCTTCCGTGACTCCCTGCTCTTTCAGGGAAACTCCTGCCATAACTTTGGCTGCCATCGCTGCGAGAGGGAGTCCTGTTGCTTTTGAGACAAACGGTGATGTTCGCGATGCTCGCGGATTCACTTCAAGAATGTAGATGTCATAATTCACCCCGCTTGCAGTCTCGGACTTTTTGACCGCGAATTGAATGTTCATCAGTCCGCGAACTTTTAATTCCTCTGCGAGTGCATAAGTTGACTGCTTGATTTCATCAATCGTGTGCTGTGGTAACGTGTAGGGAGGAAGGGCACACGCGGAGTCCCCACTGTGAACGCCTGCCTCTTCGATATGTTCCATCACACCTCCGACGAGGGTAATGTCTCCGTCAGAGATCGCATCAACATCGACTTCAATTGCGTCTTGAAGAAATTTATCAATCAAGACCGGATGGTCCGGGCTGGCATCGACCGCTTCGGTCATGTACCGAAGGAGTTCCGTCTCTTCGTAGCAAATCTCCATCGCTCGCCCGCCGATGACATAACTTGGACGAACCAAGACTGGGTACCCAATTCGATCTGCAACCGAGCGTGCTCCTTCGACGTCGGTCGCAATTCCATTCGGAGGTTGACGGATCTTTAGCTTTTGTAAAATCGCTTGAAATCGCTCCCGATCTTCCGCAGCGTCGATCATGTCTGGGCTTGTTCCAATGATCGGAACTCCGGCCGCTTCGAGACCTCTGGCGAGATTGAGCGGTGTTTGACCACCGAACTGAACAATCACCCCGTCCGGTTGAAGCCGGTCGCAGACATTCAATACATCTTCAGTTGTCAGCGGTTCAAAGAAGAGCAGGTCCGAGGTGTCGTAATCGGTCGAAACCGTTTCTGGATTC
>JAJDEL010000623.1 GCA_029259835.1 Planctomicrobium sp.
TGCGAAGTACCTGAATAACTATCTCACGAACAACTTGGTCGCGGTTCTGGGCATTGAGGTTCTGGATTATCCGCCAAATGGGAACATCACCCGTCTCTTTTCGGTTGAAAGCGTAGAGGTCATTGTCCAGGTCTTTGGCTGCCGGGTCGATTGGAACCAGGTGTGAGAACCCTTCACGGCTGAATTCACAAAACTGCTCGCTCGTCATGAGCATCAACAGCAGCTGCATCGGCAGCAGCTTCTCTTTCTTCGGCAGTCGTTCAACAGCCAGGGCGATCTGCTCGCAAACCCACTTCGAGCGGTGCTGATTCAAGAGATAATCAGGGATCTTGGCAGCCGCGACCTTTTGGCTTTCTGACTTCTTGTTCTGTGTCGCCTGTTTCTTTTTCTGCCTCGCCTTCGCGGCCTTGGCGAGTTCGTTGTACAGCTTCACGTTGAATGCTCGTTGGCCTCGAGTTCTCTGTACGATATCGAGTGCCTCGCGATTCTTCTCGGTCACCTTGAATGGACACTGCCAGGAGACGAGCGACTTCGAGGATTTCTCGATCGCATTCTCAATCCACTTTTCGAATTGAGCAGTCGAGATCCCGTCTCTCTGGAACTCAGCGGGCATCTGCTTCCACTGATTCACTTGATCCATAGTCTTCGCCAAGACATTCTCCCGATCTCGCCAGGGACCGAGGAGCCTCGCCATCGTTGGCGTGATCACTTGCGTGGTCAACAGGTCCTGCCAGGCCTGGGGAAGTTTGAGGATCGCCAGGCTTTCCGCCAGCTTCGCTTGCGAAAGATTCAAGCGTTTCGCCAGGGCGCGTTGTGTAAAGTTGCAGCGATCGAGGAGTTGCTGACGCCAGTGGGCTTCCTCCACCGGTGTGAGATCCTCACGCTGCAGGTTGGCAACGCCACGGAGCTCGATCGCTTCTGCTTCTTCGATGTCCTTGAGGATGATGTTGACCTGCTTCAGTTTCGCCTGCTTCGCCGCACGATAGCGACGCTCTCCATCGATGATCTCCATCCGTCCATCGTGGTTGAGCCAGCACAAGACTGGCTGCTGTTGCCCATGCTTTTTCAATGACTCGGCCAGGCTCTTCAGAGCTGCATCTTCGAAGTGTTGCCGAGGGTTGTCAGGAGAAGGCAGAACGCTATCGATTGGGACCGAGACAAACGTGTCGTATTCAACCCGTTCATCATCCCTCAAATCCATTTCCCCGTTGAGTTCAGAGTTCTTGATCGAATTATTCTTCGCTTTTCGAGCTCCTTTGATCTCCGCGGCCACTTCGACGATCGACATACCCTCCTCAAACCAGTCGAGCAGTTGAGCGTCCGTAAACTCTCCAATATCACAATTTTGCGATAGCACCGCTTTCCAATTGTTGAATGTCTCCGAAATGCCGGCTTGCGACTCTTTGGCAGCTGCCTCCTCTTGAGTTTCTGGAACCTTCCCTTCTTCGGCGTTTTGCTGATCAGTGAACCATGTGTCGCAGCGATCAAGGCAATTCTGCGCAACTTTGCTGCGGCCACTCTTTTTCTTTTGATTCGCGAAGAACTGTTTCGCCTCCTCAATCGCAGCAGCGATTGCACCTTCAATTGTTTCCTCGACGGCCTTGCTATCGATAGAGATCGGGCCGCTGCTCCCGGCATCCTTTAGCTGGAAATCATGCCCACAGTAGAAACGCCCTTTTCGAACTTCCGCAATTGAAAATTCAATCCTTGCATCCCAGGACTTGATAGTACTTATCCGGAACGTCTTTTCGCCAGCAGTGACGACGCCATGTTCATTGATTTTGATCCCCTTGAGGAGCCCGACTTTTCGTGGGACTTTCTTTGTTGTTCGTCGAGGTTTGGATTGAGTCACAGTCATGATGTTTGTTCCAGGAGTAAGAAGTTGAGTTGAGAGTCGATTGTGTTCGTCGTATTCAAGTTCGAGCTCGTGATCGAAGGTGGCGACCGCGGCCGCAACCCGTTCCGAGAATTCCGCTCGTTGTCGAACCCACAGAACCGAGTCCCCATGAGCTTCGCGGTCTTGTGATTTCTGCAATTGCTTGAGCGCTCCATACGCTGCCTGCCATGTCTCAAACGATTCACCGCACAAATCACGAGCCGCAACCAGGCAATCGATCTGAGCATCAACAACGCCTGCACAACAGTCCGCATCCAGCTTCCAAAACGAGAACATTTCAAGAGACCTCTCCTGAAGTTATTTGGAATTGCTTGTTCGCTCGATCATTCAGTTCGCTAAAGTCCGGAAGCTCAAGTTCCTGAAGCTGCTCAAGAATGTCGTGTTCCGCTTGGTTAAGCAGCTGGACAAAGAACCTCGTGTCGCGATTAAACGGTTTGATCTCCGAGCATTGAGGGACCATCCAGAATGGATCCTCTCGCGTGATTGCAGCTTGCAACACCGCCAGCATGAGCTTGTAGCCAATGATGATCGTCCTGTGATCATCGCCGCAGCACCAATCAAGCTCAACAGAGAGTTTGTTTTTGACCCACCCGCCGCGTACTCGCCAGCCGAACAGAACTCGATACAAACCAACATGGATCCGACCGTCGACACTCACAGAGCGGCAGATCAAATTCTCATCGTCCTCAGCATCGCGCCAGTAATTGTTGTGCATCTCAGTCTCTTTCGTGGTTCATTGAATTCGCAAAATTGTGCATTGATTCAACCAGATCTTTTCTGTCAGACGAGCCAGATTGAGGTCGAGCGTTTCGCTGTCGGGAGGATTTCTTTTGACCTCAATTCGTAGCTTCATCACCTCCTCGTGAATCGCGTTGTAAAGCTCTTGCCGTCGCTTTTCACTAATTTGCATTGTGTTCTTTCCTGTGATTATTCCGGTGCGGGGAGCGCTGTCAGCTGAGGGAAAGTTCCGATCAATTCTGGCGAACCTGCTTCGCTTGCAGTTCGGCCGTCTGGCAACAACAGGAACTGAAAGAACGCATGACGAGCTCCGAACACCTTGACAGTCATGCAACGAGACTTGATGTCGTGATACAGGAACGACGCAGCTTGACGCCGAGCAGCTTGTTCATCTTTCGGTTTTCGGACTCGCAGCACAGGCCAGACAACCTTGAACACATCTTCACTGAGTTCAAATTGCAGCATGTAGGCTTCCTGTGAATCTGTCATCCCGTACGCACGGGCCAGGATCCGGCCACCGACATCTTGAATTTGTTTGACCGCCATATCGACGATCGCATCAGGAGCTTTCGAACCTGTTTTCCAGTAGTTCACATCCTCACCAAAAGGAAGTTTCTTCATCACTTGCTTGCCTCGCCTTGTTCTCGGTTCCAGCACGTTGGTCCGAAACCGCGTTCAATCGATTTCAATCCCCTGAGCCAGCGATTGCAGCGCTGGCAAAACACAACCGGAGGTCCTCCAGTCAACGACATCTGCCCTGCAATCGGTTTCGTTCGAGGTCGATCGGAAATCGTCTTCATTGCCCCACCGCCTCGGCTTTCTCTGGGTGAGCTGCTTTGACTGGTATCATTCGATTGCAGTCGCTGCATTGCACGCCGGAGGAATGTGCGAAGTGTGGTGGCCGGCCTCCGCAATGAGGACATTCTTCCTGTGCTTCGACGGGTGGGGTTCGCGTCGTCGCTGTCGATCGCTGTGGCTTGACTGGAGGCCACTTTCCTTGCTCAACCGGCAAACCAGGGGAGCATGCTTTCACTCGCAACGTGAGAGCGCCCACGCCCCAGCCATGTTCTTCGTGGTGGGCTTCCCAGTAATCGATGACGGCGTGAATTTCATCGGTCGAACATCCTCGGCTTAGCGAAATCTCGACAACATCCGAGCAGTACCGGACGCCGAGATCTGCCAACCTTCTGATCAAAAAATCCTCCCCACCTCCCCTCCCACCTGAGCCAGTCCAGCTGCTGGACCTTGAGCGGGTTGGTGGGCGGGTGGGAGCGTGTTGCGCGTGTAATATAGTGTCCGTCCAGGTGCTGGACGCTCCGTCCACCTGCTGGACGGATTCATCCAGCTGCTGGACGGAGGCGTCCGCCTCCTGGATAGGATCCATCTCCTGGACAGGTCTCAAACGGGGTTTGGAGTCCGTTTTGAGTTGGGTTTTCAAGATGGTTGTGGTTCCTTCTTGAACTGCCTCATCGAGATTGGACCTAACGATTCTCCATCTCTTCCGAGTCGTATTTCCCTGCAAGTCTTCAACGCTGATGAGGCCAGCTGATTGCATGAGACTGATTCGGCCATGGAAGGTTGAACGCTTGATCTCCGTGACAAGACGGACCTCTTCAATCGTCTTGTCGATATAACTCCAATTCGTTCCGAGCATGTTGTCCAGCACGAAGAGAATCAGACGTGCATATGGATCGCCTAAACGTATGTCCTTGATCGTGTTGAGCTCGCGGCCACGGCGAGAGTAATCAATCCCCGCTTGCCGCTCTTCTGACTTCCTGGGCATTCCGTGTCCCCTTCGTGCTAAGCGGCAACGGTTTCATTTCGTTGATGTTCGTCAACGCCTTGTTCTTGATCGGCAAGGATCTTTTGATAGATCTCTTCACGATGAATTTTGACAGATTGAGGCGCTTCGATTCCGAGCCGAACTTTGTCGCCTCGGAGGTCGATGGGCACCAACGAAACAATGCGACCATCTCCCAGGTCAAGAATGGTCCGTTCGTTTGTGTGACGCGATAAAACGAGCATCAATGCTCTCCTTCTCCAATAGGGTTGAGGGGATAAAGGCGGAACTCACTCAACGAGAGTGTGTTCCAACCGCCGTGGTTTGTGTTCGATCACACGCTGGTCGACCGACCGATCATGGTTCAGTTGACGCTTGCGTGCGCGTTCTTCGATCTCTTGAGCGAGCTTGTTCTTGCAGGCGATGTAAGCGTCGAAAAGCGTGTCGCCGGTTTCGTAAACAAATATCGACGGCCCACCATCCGGTGGGTCATACCAAGTGAGACTGCCTCCAAAGTATGTCGACTGTGATTTGGTACGGGACGTCTGACGATGCACAATATGTTTCGTTGCATCCGCCGTCATGTTGCCTTGAGCCAAAACTTGCAGCGCCTGCTGCAAGTCCAGAAGCGTGCGAAGTGTTTTCTTCTTTGCCATGGGTTTGATCTGGTTCTGAGTGTTGAAGAAAGTTCCGATATGAATCGGCCGGTAATGACTTCACGCAATTACACCTAGTATTCAGTCGATGCAAAGATGTACGGCAATTTGAGATTTGAATTCAGCAGCAGCGCCATTCGGTAGGAAACACGTCCAGCTTCTATGTGGTGGTAGTTCATGCTGTCCCAGTTCTCTCGCGTGATTTCGTGCGTGTCTCCAAGGGCTTCATCGCGATTCAATCCGGTTTCGTTCAAATAACATTCAATCGCAGATTCAAGAGTTTCAGCGGCAACTGTGTCGTAGTCATTCAACACAAAGAGATGGACGATTTCCGGGATTTCAGGCAGCAACGGTTCAACGATTTCATTTGCAAACCGTTCCGTCACCGCAGCAACTTGCATCAGTTCTG
>JAJDEL010000624.1 GCA_029259835.1 Planctomicrobium sp.
TGCAAATCCGGCCACGACCTGTTGGCACAACTCTACGAGAAGGTCGAACGACTGAATGCGGCGATTCCCGTGGTGTCGCAACTCATCCGTTTGGCTGGCGATGATGACGAACGTCGAACACGTCTTCTGCAACGCGCTCGGCTCTATGAATCCGTTGAGCAGAACGAGCACGCGCTCTCCGATTGCCAAGATGCCATGAAACTGGCCAGCGAAGAAGACTCCGAAGAAATCGAGAAGACGATTGTCAATCGCATCCAGTCGCGAATGCCCGACGTACAGTTCGTCGATGGAAAAGATGCCAAGTCATCCAATTCCAATGGAGAATCCTCGTGAGCATCGGCGAGCCGAACTACACAATTGCCACGAACGACGATCTGGCGGACTATCAACTCGGTCAGCGGATCGACGGTGAAAATTCGCCGTTCGTGTTAAACCGCGATTTGATGGCTCAACATATGCTCCTGCTTGGCGGCACCGGCTGCGGGAAGAGCAAGTTTCTGGAATTGCTTTGCCGTGAAATGATCGACGACTACGCCGGGTTCTGCCTGATCGATCCGCACGGTGATTTGGCCGAAGATGTTGTGGCACACGCGGGCAAGCTGGCTCTCGACCGCAATCATCCCTTCTCGCCGGAGTGGATTCATTACATCCAACCCAGCTTTGCAAACGTCTTCGGTTTTGATCCGTTCCGCTACGAAGAGGCGGAAGGCATTACCGACGAGCAGCGAGAGATTGCTTACCGGGCGTGGCTGGAGGCGACCGTTGATCGCGTGGCCGAGGTTCTGTTGAGAAAGCAGGGAGAATCCTCGTTTGAAGGAATGCCGCGACTGGAACGGTTTTTGAAGGATGTGCTGCTTGCCGTTGGGATCGCCGTTGATGACGACGGCTCCCACTTGCCGCTCGGGAATGCGCTGACCCTGCTTGATTTCGGTCACAAGCGGCAAGCGGACGTTTATCGGCTGGTTGCACCGCATCTTCCGCGACATGTCACAGCGGACTTTGATCGATTGAATGACCTCAGTCCGAATCGACAAGCGGAAATGACGGACTCCACGATCAATCGGCTGCGGTCTTTTCTTTCACCGATCGTCACGGCGGTCTTTCAGGATCACCTGCACACAATTGATTTCGGCCAGATCATTCGCAATCAGGAAATTGTGATCGTCAATCTCTGCGAGACGAACTACTTCTCTGCCGATCAGGCGAAAGCCATCGGCGGTCTCATCATTCACGAGATTCTGGCCAAGACGCGCGCCGTCCGAAAGCGATCACAACGCGTCCCCTATTCTCTCATCATCGACGAAGCGAGCGAGTTCATCGGACGAGACGTGCAGCGTGCATTGACCGGGCATCGGAAATTCAAGTTGTCGGTCTGTCTCTCGGCACAACAGTTATCGAGTTTCACAACAGAAACGCTGGACCTCATCCCGGACATTCTCAATTGCTGTAAGGCCAAAATCTGCTTTCAACAAGAGAACCCGGACGATCTGGAGTATCTCGCCAAGGTCTTCGGCTACACCAATCTCGATTTCACCGAACATTATCAGAAGACCTACGCACCGGATGGCTTCGATTGGGTGATCGTTGAATCGGAAAACTTCAGCCACAGTAACCAATCGAGCGAACCTCGCGGTTCGAGCACTGCCGACGCGGAGGCGTCACCGGAGTCGTCTTCAGTGACCGAACAGCGTGCCGATTCCACGTCAGAAAATGAAGCCACAACGATCAATCGTGGTGTGGCCGTCTCTCACACACGTGGAACATCGAGATCAAAAGGAACTGGTTCTTCGGTTAGCGCAACGGATGGCGACTCGACCGCACATTCTGAAACTGTTGGGGAAAGTGAAACCGAGGGAAGTTCAACTGGCAAGTCACATACGGTGACGATCGGCCACAGCGATAGCCAGAATCAAAGTCACTCAAATCAGGAGTCGAACACTGGTTCTAAGCAAGTCTCGAAATCCCGAACCAAGTCGTTCTCTGACAACCACTCAGCCGGACGGACGGGGGCGAACTCGCAAGGATACAGCTACGTCTCACCGATGGGACCGATGATGTCCATTCAGTCAACGATCAGCAACAACGAAGCGTTGGGAAGTACAGAGACGGATTCGAGCGGCAGCGGCATTGCTGATGGAGAAACAACAGCCGAGGGAAACTCCCGGACGGCTGGCAGTAGCGATTCGACTGGCGTAAGTGCCACGCAAAGTGAATCGAAAGCGTTTGGCCGCAGTCGCACAAAGTCTCATTCTCGCTCCTTGTCGAGGAGCCGTGGGCAGACGGCTGGAAGCAATCGCAGCCATTCGTCGGGTCAGTCAAAATCGATATCTGAATCAGAATCCGATCAAACAGGTAACACGAAAAGTTCGGGAGAATCGACGTCACGAACACATGGTAAGACAACCAGCTTTGCCCGATCGCGAAGCACGGGCTTGGCGAGACAGTGGTCCAAGACGCGAACCGAGTCGCTCGCGCATCAAGTTGGTGAGTCCTATTCGTCGGGCATCTCGCTTTCACCGCATCCCCTCCCACGCTACCGCGTTGAGCTACACGAAACGGGCAAGCTGGCCCGTTCAATTAACGATCAGTTCGCGTTGTTTGCTCATCTTCTGGCGATCGCCAACGTCGGACAGGCAATGGTGCGATTACCAAACGGGCGAAGCGAAATCATTCAGGTCGATCACGTTGCGCCTCCGGCGGAAAGCGTGTTTGAGCAAGAAGAGATTACAGAATGGATGATTGCGAAAATTATCGCCACGCATGCCTACAATCTGGCTCCGTCTCTGGATGAAGGCAGCGATTCCGAATCACTGATGCGATTCATCGAGCGATCAGAGGCACCGCGTGAGCAAACGGTTAAAGACACCGGTTTCAGTACGATGTAATGACAATAGACACCGAAATGCTAACAGCACGAGATATATCCGTGCTTGAATGCTTGGCGAACTATTTCCTGATGAATCGTCGCCAGATTCAGGCGCTCTGTTACCCCAAAGATCACGACGGTCGCATTACGCGCCGTCGCTTGTCCGCCATGTGTCGCGACAAGCACGTCAAGAAGCTGACGATGCAGGTGGTCAATCCGCGCGATGGCTCGCTCGCTCCGGTTTACCAGTTGGCAACTCGCGGTCGGACGTTTGTCGCGGAGCACCTGAAAGAACCGCGTGTGATGCTCAAGCCGCTGGAAGTGCCGCAGCCGCAGCATCTTTTTCATTACTTGTCAGTCACCGATACACACATCCTTTTGGATTATGCGATTCAGGCGTGCGACAACGTGCGGCTCGATGTCTGGTTCAATGAAGACGAAATCGTCAACTACGACGAGCCGGATCGATCGAAGCAATTCAAGTTGGAAACGCTGGTCACCGAGTCCCCACGTCGAACGCTCTGCCGACCGGATGCCGCGTTTCAGTTGGAGTATCAACAACATCGAGGCGTCTTCTACTTGGAACAGGATCGCGACAGCTACTGGCACGGTCAGGTTGCCAAGCGAAAAACGCCGGGCTACATGAAACTCGCCGAAGTGAATGGCCATCGAAAACACTTTCCGGAAACGACAATCGATCGCTTCACGGTGCTGTGTGTGACACCATCGAGTAAACGACGAGACGCACTGCGTGAAGCGTTTCGCGGCATGGAAGGTAAAGAGCGTTGGCGTTTTGCGAATTACGCCGACTTCGTTGATGAGCCAGCAAGTTTTCTTCGCGGGCAGGTCTGGCATCCGTGTGACGAGGATGCAGAGCCGGTTTCTCTATTGAAATAGGAACGAAATGAGGTTGCTGATTCCAAAAATGAACTGCATGTCCGGGGTCGTATGTCCGGACAGTGTCCGGCGGGTGTCCACCCCCGGACAGTTTGAGCGATGTGTGTTGTGTTTGTATGTTGTTTCCCCCTCCCAGCTTACGGGTGCAAGGGGCTTGCTGTGCAACCCCTTGCCCCACCCGCATTCCGGCCTTCACTGCTCGCATCCGCTCGCAGAGGCCAGACGCTCCGGCCTGACGGCCTTCGCTAAGCGGCTGGGGCAAGGGCTACGCTATGCCGCGCTTCGCTTGCTTGCTGCGCCCCTGCACCCGTCGAACTTGTCGGGCATTCAGCCCTCCTGTTCGAGCCGTCGTTCCGATGGTCACTCCGGTAAGCTGCCCCCTCCAAAAACTTCGTTGCAACGGGCCTTGACACGGCATTTCCAATATGGACTTTTCGTCAAAAGTTGTTCTAATTGGGGTATCGGAAAAGTGTCGATCACTTGGACGTGTCGCCTCACGGCGGCTTTTAGTTCTTTCCCAATTTTCGTATGGAACACCACGTTCCCCCATCGATCCGACATCGCAATGTCGCTTCGAAGATGGCGATGCCAGTCGTCATCAATTCGCCAAATTGGTGGCACTTTTGGCGCAAGCCAGTTGTCATCAGCATGGAGTTGCTGGCCCGGCAGATCGACTTGGCCGACGAGAGACGCAGTCTTGAACAGCGCGAGACTGAACTCGTCACAGAGGTCATCGATTTTGGCCAGCGACAACGGCAAACGCGGAAGCAGGAGAAGAAGTGGAGAAAGTTGTTCCGCAAGATTGAATGGGCGTCACAGCCTGCTCAACGAAACAAGCCCCGGCTGATACCGGGACTTGGATTGGAAGCCGCTCTGATCAGTGGCTTCTTTGTGATCGGAATCGCAAACTTACTTGTGTGATCTCGATCGGGAATGAACACAAAGAGAATGCCATTCGGTGTTTGATTCGTCAAGCATTGTTTGGAGACTAGGCGGACTTGCTAGTGTCGTCTGTTACTTGATCGGCTTCGGCTGATGAAGGGACTGACCCAGCATTTTCACTGGTCGGTACTCGGTTCACGTTTTGTGAACTGACGCATTTGAGAGCGGGTTACCCCGCTCTCAACTCTTTATGCAAACTCGGCCACGCCGCACTTCGTTGTTACTGGCGTGTCGCACCGAGATCACGCTGGGCGAACTGGAGCCTGTTATGCAGTGTTCCTTTTCACCGGCAGATAACGCGCCCTGCATTGGACGCCATGACTCCGAGAGTTGTTGAACTTCTCTCACCTGCCGCCGACAGAAACACATTTCCGGCAACCGTAACGCAACCTGTTGCTTGCCCGCTTTGATGTTTTCTGACGGCCACTCCTTTGGCATCGGTCAAAGGAGAACGGATCGTGGTCATTCACTGAAAGGGTAAGAACATGGCGAACAAGACTCCCGAAAAGACATTTCGTATTGGATTGGTTTCAGCATCCGTCTTCATCAATGAAGTCAACGGCGAAGGTGGAAAGCGTCAGATTCGCAACGTGAATCTGCAACGCCGGTATCGCGATGGCGACAACTGGAAATCGTCTTCCAGCTTCGGACTGGCTGACCTGCCCAACGCTCTGCGTGCGTTGCAACTTGCCATGCAGCACGTTGAATCGATCGAAGCGGAAAGTCATTCGTAACGTCCGCCTGATCGCGGCAGTTTCCATCGCGAAACTGTCGCGACTTCGCTCGCGTCGTTGCTTCGCCTTCCATTGGACAAGCACGATTGTGGGAGGACCAACTTGCCAGTCGATTCCCTACTGTGTTACGGGGGCACGAACGTGAAACATGGCTGAGAGATTTCCGATGCCAAGCTACCGCTACACCTGAACGATTTCGTATTGATCAAGTTTCTTCTTGAGCGTCGTGCGATGGAGTCCAAGCCAGCGTGCTGCCGCCGCAAATTGATTACTGTGCTCTTTCATTGCGGCTTCCAAAATCGGCGGTTCGACGAGCCGAAGCAACACGGCATACAGTTCGCTCTCGTCTTCACATAGTGTAAGCTTTCTCTCGGCCCATTTGCGCAGTAGGGCAACGATTTCCGTCTCGTCATGATCGCCTGGCTCAGATGATGTGACGAGCGACCGGGAGGCGGGCAGCGGCAAGTGCTCCGGCAGGACGACTCCACCGCGAGCCAACACGGCCGCATATTCGACGGCATTTCTTAATTCTCGGACGGTCCCGTACCAGG
>JAJDEL010000625.1 GCA_029259835.1 Planctomicrobium sp.
AAGGAGACCATCATGGTCGATCAAGTCAAATTAAAAGCGGAACTGGAAACAAAACTTGCCGAACTGCAAACGCGCGTCAGCAATGTTGACAATCGCCTGAGCAGCCCTGGCGAGGCGGACTGGGAAGAGAATGCCATCGCAAAAGAAGACGATGAAGTCCTCAATCAAATCGGGAATGCGACACAGGAAGAACTAAACGAAGTTCAACTGGCAATCCACCGGATCGAGTCGGGCAAATACGGAGTCTGTACGACTTGCGAAAAGCAGATCAGCCCGGAACGCCTGGAAGCCCTCCCCTTCGCAACCAATTGCATCCACTGTGCAGCCGGCTAACGACGGTTGGTGTCATCGCCAACATTGACATGGAGTCATGGTGTCTGGGGAATTCCGAACAGTCTTCTCCAGACAAATGAATTCTGCGCAGTGAGACTCAGGATGAACGGAAAAACGTCCTGTTAAATTTGCATCTCGTCACTTTGATTGTGAAACCGTTTGCGTACAATCGTTGGTATGAACGAGCGAACGAAACGGCAGATTTATCTCATCCATGGAATGCACTGTGCCGCGTGTGTAGGACGTGTAGAGGAGGCGTTGCAGACGCTGCCTGAAGTTGATGCTGCGAACGTGAATCTGGCGTCACAGGATGTTCGTGTTGTCTTTGGTAAGAATGAACCTCCGAGCCTTCAAGCAATGCAGGCAGTCGTTGCCGATGCTGGGTTCGAACTTTCAAAGAGGCCGCAACAGGCTCAGTCGATTGCTGAGCGGCGGTCTGCAGAATTTCAGGCATTGCGGCAACGGGTCATGATTGCCGCTCCACTGGCTGCAATCGTTTTCGTGTTGAGCATGTTCGTTCCAGACTTTCCGCAGAAAGGAGTCTGGCTGGCAATTTTGACACTACCTGTGCTTGCGTGGTCAGGGTTACCGATCTTCAAAAACGCAATTCAGGGAGTTCGCCATCGTTCAATGAACATGGATACTCTGATCGCCATCGGAAGCGGAACGGCGTATCTTGTCAGTCTGTTTGCTCTTCTCGCACCGCAGGTTTGGAAAGGAAACCAACCAGTCTATTTCGATGCGGCAGCGATTACGATTTTTTTCGTTCTGCTCGGACGGATGCTCGAAGAGAAAGCGAAATGGAAAACGGCGTCTGCGATTGATCAACTTGTTGAACTTCAACCGCAAACGGCCTCTCTCTGGAAGAACGGCACCGAAGAAAACGTGCCTGTCGAAGAACTTCAGGCAGACGACTTGATTCGAGTTCGTCCTGGTGAGCGAATTCCAATCGATGGTCAGGTTTGGGATGGGTCCGGGTCCGTCGACGAATCGATGGTGACAGGGGAATCACTGCCGGTCGACAAGTCTGATGGCGATGAGGTCATCGGCGGCACAATGAATCTCACTGGTGGGATGTTAGTGAAAGTGACGAGGACCGGCGGGGAAACGGTTCTGAATCAAATCATCGAACTCGTTCATACAGCACAAACGTCGAAAGCACCGATTGCCCGGCTTGCTGACCGCGTGGCGAGTGTCTTTGTACCGGTCGTGATAGGAATCGCCCTGACGACTTTCACTGTCTGGTGGTTTCTTACCCCGAGCGCCGCCGGACTCTCGAAAGCAACGCTGGCTGCGGTCACGGTTTTAGTCGTCTCATGTCCTTGTGCGCTGGGGCTGGCAACGCCGACTGCAATGATGACAGCAATGGGCCGCGCAGCGGAGTTCGGCTTGATGGTGAAAGACGCCGCGACTCTCGAACAAGCGGCTCACGTCGAGGTGATCGTCTTCGACAAAACAGGTACGCTCACGCAAGGGAACCTCTCCGTTGCGAATGTGAAGCAACTGGGGACTCAAGACGAATTTGAAATCCTACGGCTGGCTGCGGCGGTCGAGCAACACTCTGAACATCCGCTGGCGAGAGCCATCGTCGCTGCGTATACAGAACGTGCCTCGCAACAAACATCAGACACAGCCAGTGAGACTGGATCCCTCTTACCTGTCATGCAAACTGCTTCATTACCAGCAACAAACTTGCCAATTTCGGTCGACTTTGAAAACATCGCCGGTCAAGGTGCGAAAGCAAAAGTCGATGGCGAAGTCATTCTTGTCGGGAATCGAACTTTCCTTGAATCGAATGGTCTTGCCGATCAAATTCCAGCAGAAACGTTCTCTGGATCTTCGGCATCGATTGTCTTCGTCGCTTCTTTGGGAAAGATCATCGCTGCGATTGAAGTTCAGGACGAATTAAAAGCTGATGCCGCCGACGCCGTTTCGGAATTGAAGAGCATGAACTTGGACCTGATGGTCATCTCTGGAGATCGAACGGCAACAGTCGCTGCCATCAGCAAGGCAGTCGGGATTAAAGAACTTCGTGCCGAAGTATTGCCTCAAGACAAAGTGCGTGAGGTGGAACGGCTCAAGGATTCTGGTCTTGTAGTCGCAATGGTCGGAGACGGCATCAACGACGCGCCGGCTCTGGCTGCCGCCGATGTTGGAATCGCAATCGGAGCCGGAACTGATGTCGCCATCGCCACCGCCGGAATGACGGTTCTCTCTGATCGTGTATTGCCGATTGTTCAAGGTTTTCGATTGTCCCGCCGGACAATGCAAATCGTCAAACAAAATCTCTTCTTCGCGTTCATCTACAATCTCATCGGAATCCCTTTCGCGGCAGGCGTTTTCTACCCTTGGACCGGCTGGCTCCTCCCACCCATGTTTGCCGCCGCCGCGATGTCCCTGAGCAGTGTTTCAGTTGTGATGAACAGCTTGCGATTAAGACACGTAGGATGAACCAAATCGTACGAACGTTTTCATCAACGCCATTCATTCGATAAGGTGACTTGGACTCTGCGAGTGGAAACAATCTGGAATGGAATAACAAATGCAAATTCGACCTGCGGTTTTGGCCGTACTTGTTGCTGTCCTGCTCAGTGCAACAACAGCATCAGCGGCTGATAAATTGAATGTCTTGTTCATTGCTGCTGATGATTTGAATTGCAGCTTGGGGTGCTACGGAAATCCTGATGTCTCCTCACCGATTCTTGATCGTCTGGCGGCGGAAGGAACACTGTTTCGAAAAGCGTATTGTCAACAGGCGCTCTGTAATCCGTCACGAACATCGTTAATGACGGGACTTCGTCCTGATGCAGTGAAAGTCTGGGATTTGCGAACGAGTTTCAGAACAGCGATTCCAGAAGCAATCACATTGCCGCAGCATTTTAAAAACCACGGATACTTCACGCGCGGCATCGGGAAGATGTACCACAACATGGGTGATCTCAATGACGAACGCTCGTGGTCAGTTCCTTCAGTGCTTCATGCAGGACGGCACTCGGACACTTATGCACTCACAAATCCCAATTGGAAACCGGGTGAGAAAAAAGGTGCGTTCGAGCGAGGAGATTTGCCTGACAACGCTTACCGTGATGGAAAAATCGCAAACATTGCCTGCGAGCAACTGCGAACGATTGGTGAAAAACCATTCTTCCTCGCAGTCGGTTTCTGGAGACCACACTTACCGTTTCTAGCTCCTGAAAAGTACTGGCAGCGATACGACCAGAAAAAGCTCCATCTACCGAACGTTTTCGACCGACCTGCTTGTGTCCCGGAAATTGCGATGCATAATTCGCGTGAACTCAAAGGGTATGGACCTGATCCGCAGAACATCAGTGTCGCGGAGCGCCGCGAGCTGTGGCACGGATACTATGCCAGCATCAGTTATTTCGATGCTCAAATCGGGAAGCTGATGCAGACGCTCCGGGAGACGGGACTTGATAAGAACACCGTGATTGTTTTCTGGTCCGATCATGGTTTTCACCTCGGTCAACAAACCTTGTGGTGCAAGACATCTTGTTTTGAACTCGACGCGCATGTTCCTCTCATTATTTCAACTCCAGGTTTGCCACAAGGACAACAGACGGATTCGCTCGTAGAATTGATCGATATGTATCCCACACTCGCAGAGCTTTGCAAACTTCCTGCGCCAACGACGGAAGGAACGAGTCTGGTTCCAATTTTGAACGACGCAAGCGTTTCTGTGAAAGACTTCGCAATCACTCAGCACCCTCGTCCGGCGTATTACAAAGGAGAACCAGAAATCATGGGTTACTCAATCCGATCAGACCGATTTCGCTACACGGAATGGCGAGACTGGAAAACCGGCAAAGCGACCGCAAGCGAGTTTTACGATCAACACAAGGAGCCGGTCGAAATGCAGAACTTGATCTCAGATCAACGTTATGCAACCGAGATCGCGACGATGCAAACACAATTGCAGAAACAAATCCCGACGAGATCGGCGGCGAAGTAACACTGCCAGTATTGCGGCTGATCGTTCATCACTCTAACCTGTTGTGGCATCACAGTTTTCCTGTAATTTTCTTGACATTTCCTCCTTGGTGATACAGAATTGTCCGAATTCTACCCTCAATGGGTGAGACCGAATTAATTCAGTCTATTACGAGTTAGGCGGTTAGTGATAATGAACGAGATTACCTTCTGGGAAACCATCGCGTTCTTCGATTGGGACAAGGCTGGGGACGATGACGCAGTCATGGAGCCGGCCCGCCAAGCCCTCGCCGCAATGGACGACGAATCGATATTCGAGTTCGAGGATATCCTCTCAGAGAAGCTGCACGCGATCGATACACGGGAACATTGCCGGGCGTGCTACGCAGGTGAGTTGGATCCCGACGACGGCGACGACTATATCTCAGCCGACGGCTTTCTGTACGCCCGCTGCGTCGTAGTCGCGAACGGGCGAGACTTCTACGCATCTGTTCTGGCCAATCCAGCCAGCATGCCACAGGATCTGGAGTTTGAGGCGCTACTCTCTCTGCCTGGGTCTGCCTTCGAACAGAGGTCCGACGAGCCCTACGAACACGTCCCACCTGTTGACTATGAGAGCTTTCAGAATGTCAACGGTTGGCTACCCTCCTCGGACACTCACCCTGGCAAATTCACGGGGTCGAATATACCGCCTGGAAACCGGCGTCCAACGTAGTCACCGCCCAACAACAAGGCGCTCAACCTGACCCGGTGCTGC
>JAJDEL010000626.1 GCA_029259835.1 Planctomicrobium sp.
ATCCTCAGCGACACGCCCGAACTCACAACAATTCGCATCGGGACTGTCCGCGAGCGCAGGAGGTATGATGTCACGAAGCTCACTGTGAAGCCTGGCAAGAAAGTGAAGCTCACTTTTGCGAACCCTGATTACATGCCTCACAATATCATGCTAGTGAATCCTGGTAAGGCCGATGAAGTTGGCTTGAAGGCGATCGCTTTGGGAGCCAGCGGCTTCTCGGTCAATTATGTTCCAGAAAGCCCGGAAATCCTCTGGAACAGTAAGCTCGTCGATCATGGTCAGGAGGAGGTCATTGAATTTACCGCTCCGACCGAAGAAGGTGCATACCCGTACATTTGCTCATTCCCAGGGCACCACATGCTGATGCGCGGCACACTTTACGTGACCAACGACCTCAAGGATTTTCTTGTCAGGAATCCTGAACAAGTGACTAAGGTGACTGAATGGAAACTCACCGACTTAGAAAAAGACCTGAAACGTGTTGGACAACATCGGAATTTTGAAAGGGGCCAAGAACTGTTTACAAAACTCGCCTGCGCACAATGCCATAAGTTGGACAAAGAGAGCGTCACGATTGGTCGAAACGTCTCCGTTGGCCCGAATCTCGACGAGGTCGTGAAGAAACATAAAAATGACGCCAAGGCAATACTGATGGAAATTCTTGAGCCTTCGCGCAAGATTGAGGAGAAATTCCGCACGGTCCTTTTGGGATTGGAGGATGGAACCACCCTCAACGGCAACATCGTCTCCGAAGATCCTGCGACGTTGACGATGCTCACCGGCCCGCCTCAATTCAAGGAGATTAAAGTTGCCAAGAGTTCTATCGAAGCACGACGATCGTCTCCAGTCTCCATCATGCCAGCTGCTCTGCTTAACACATTGGATAAAGAGCAAATTCTCGACCTGCTCGCGTATGTGATTGCAGGCGGAAACGCTCAAGACGGCGCATTTAAACACCACCATTAATGTTGCCGCGGGGTAGAAAAACTTTGAACACCTCTGGACAGGAGACTTTCAGGTCGAAACTCGCGAGGAGGATTGAAGCATCAAACTTAGGGATTGCTGGTATCCAGTGATCAACCATGTCCCTGTAGGTTCGACGACATGATGGGTGTCTTCTTGATTTCGCAGTCTGTGGACTTTCGATTTCATCGAACTCCTTTGTGAACTTCGTATCACGGTCGTGTATGAGTAGTTTCGTCCCTGTTGTGCAACCCACTTTGAATCAGGACTTGCCGTACTTGCTGACACCCAGATTCTTCGTGTTCCAGTGTGGCTAATCACGATGATGAACATGTCGATAACCCCTTTCGAAGTCCATATTGGTTTCGTGAAATAACCGAGTTCCCACATCGTTTTAGCGTGACGTTTCAAGAATGCGTCCCAAGAATCTTTACCAGTGTTTGGATCGTCGTGTAGGCCAGCTTTGATTAAAACATTCTTGACCGTCTGGAGTGAGACCTAGATTCCTAACTTCGCAAGTTCCTGACGGATTTTTGTGGTTCAACGACAAATGCTGTGCGCCGTTATAATCGAACGTGAAGTTCGGCTTCGAAAGAATGATTCCGTTGGACCACCCTGTTCCTTGCTCCTGACATCTTTGATCGGCGTTTCGTTGACGCCATCTCAAAGAAGAACGTGAGTGGAAACGATCTGTGTTTCTCGATTTGAACTCGAAAGCGAAGAAGAAATCTGGAACACTGATCTTCACTAATCAACGCTCATCATGAGCTTTATTAGTGTGAATTAGTGGCTAATAGCGTTCCAAAATTGAAGTCTCATCACATCCAAAACTCAGGGAGCTGACGCTCCCCTTGCCTCTTTCAATCTGCGTCTTTCTGCGAATTCTGCGGATTCATTCTTGTGTCCGCAGATGTCGCAGATTTTCGCGGAAGGTGAGTGGTCACGCAGCATGATCTGAGATTGAGGTTCACCTTCAAATCAAAGCCGCGCACATCATTTGTCGTTGAACCCTCTTTTTGTATCATCTCTGGGTGCCTCACGGATATCGTCTCTTGAGTGTCAATGAAATTAATTGCGAAAGCTGCTGAATGAATGAAAATCAATTTTCAGGTCCGAATTGTTCGCTGAACATCGCATCTACAGAGGCAGGTCTGCCGCCGTTGTTGATGCTGCATGGAGTGACTCGGCGCTGGCAATCGTTTTTGCCAATGGCATCCTCTCTGGCGATGAGCAGTCAACTTCACGTGATGGATTTTCGTGGGCACGGAAAATCTGAACGCACACCGGAACACTATTGCGTTGTCGATTATGTTGAAGATGCCATCGCTTATCTCGACAGCTTGCCTCAAAAGAGAGTCTCGATTTATGGTCACTCGCTCGGGGCCATGGTCGCAGCGCATGTCGCTGCAGAAAGAAGCGACCGCGTCGCTGGGATCATCATGGAAGATCCACCGTTTCGTACAATGGGTGAAAGCATAAGCGAGACGATACTGCTCAGTTTCTTTTCTGCGATGCAAGAATTGGCAGGTGATCAAAGGGGCATACCAACGATTGCTCGCGAATTGGCCGACGTTCAACTATTCGATCCAAAACAAAATCAGAAAATTCGTCTTGGTGACGTACGCGACTCCGCAGCATTACGATTCACAGCCGCGTGTTTACAACAACTTGACCCGGAAACTTTGAACTCTGTCGTCGCTGGAAAGTGGCTGGACGGTTTCGAGACTGAAACCATCC
>JAJDEL010000627.1 GCA_029259835.1 Planctomicrobium sp.
TCCTTTAGCCGAGCCGCAATATCTGGCACTGGAAAGCGGCTTTCGTCACCAACTAGATCACTACGTTTGTTTTCTAGCGCCTTTGATCTGTGAGGTGAGAGTCTAAAAGTGATGCGTAAAAATTCGTTCCTGCCACAAGAGTCCAACTCGCTCAACGGAACTGGCATCATCAATTCCGGAGGGAATGGTAGTCGCAAATTCACGCCTACCAGAAATTCATCTTGGCGGACGGCTAGGAAATTCTCTTGCCGCAGGTATCCATTGAGGATATCCAAGGCTTGTCGTGAAGTGTATTTCTCATCTTCCACATAGCTGAAGGTTCCAATTGGAATCTTGGTCATCTTCAGTCTACAACCAGCGGCGTTGCAATACTTGCTCAGAACATCGGCCCACGGAGACGCGTGAGACTCCAATGACACTGTCTTTGGGGCAGCGACAGTCGGATTGGACTCCAAATTTTTCTGAGCAGTCTCATCAGGTGTATCTTGAGCCTGAAGGGCATTGACATTCCAAGTTGCCAGACAAAAACAGATGCCGATGTATACAATATTTCGTTGCAGTCCGATGAGGCTTTGATTGGACATGATTTGTTTCTCCAGGTCGCGTTATGGATGAGTGTTCGGTTCAGGTGAAGGGATTTGATTGGGCGGAAACGGTCTGTTGAACTGCTGCTCGAACTCAAGAAGATCGGATTCGAATTCACGGAATTTCAGATCAATGTCGTTGTTCAAGTCCAGGTTTGTTACCGATTCCAGCGTTTTACTTTCGTTGTTGACGAACTCCTCTTCAGCCTCAGTATTGACGGGCTCTTCGCTGAGACTCTTCTCGGTCACGGATTGGTCGTCTGGACTTAGCAATAGAGGCGCAAACAGCAACGCGATACAAACCACTGAGCCAGTCATCAAGACCTGTACATTCAACCACGGCCTTCTCCGAACCATTCGTAGCAGTGCATCCGGAAGCGGTGTCACTTTGGGCTGCTGCACATGAGCTAGGCACTGTTCGAGTAGCTCAGCGATGTCCGCGGCAGACTGTGCTCGGCTCTCTATTGATGCATTCATCAGAGACGACCTGATCGCTTCCAGCCACTCGGGCAGACCTTCGTTAATCCCATGAATCGGTCGAACCTTGGCACTGTCGACTTTTTTGGCGATTCCCAGTGGTGTCTCTGCGCGAAAGGGCGGTCGACCAGTGCTCATGGCGAATATCACACTGCCTAGGCTGAACAGGTCGCTCCGTTGATCTACTGTTTCTCCACGTGCCTGTTCAGGCGACATATAATGGGGTGTTCCTGCAATCATACCACTGTGTGTCAGCGTTGCGTCGTCAGCGGCGCGAGCCAGACCAAAGTCACTCAACAGCACACGGTCCAGGCTTCCGTCTAGCAGGATATTTGCAGGTTTCACATCACGGTGGACCAAACCTTGGGCATGAGCCGCCGATAAGGCTCTTGCGGTTTGCGCTGCAATCCGCAGGATGTCTTTCAAATCGAGCGGACCTTCGCGATCAATTCTATGCTGCAGCGTTTCTCCCGACACGAGCGGCATCACCAGATATGGCAAATTCGTGTCACTTTCGACACCATGAATGGCAAGCACATTAGGATGCACAATTGCAGCGGCTGCCTGTGCTTCCCGAGCGAATCGCTTTCGAGCTGCACCGTTGACTGCCAGATGAGGCGAGAGCACTTTCACTGCGACATAGCGATTTAATTCTCCGTCGTACCCTTTGAGCACCACTCCCATACCGCCTTGGCCGATCACTTCGAGGATCTCGTACTGACCAAGTCGTCCAAGCATTGCAGGGTTGTTTGAAGGTGGGAGATGAGACAAAACGAAATCGGTAGAGGGGATGTCTAATTCCGTCTGAAGATCATTCCAGAGAGTAGAATGCCCAAATTGCTGTTGCTGATCGTTTGGATCGTGGTTGTCGCGTTCCAGAAAGCGAGACGCCTCCTCCCACCATTCTCTCTCGCCTGCGAGTGCCAGCAGCGTTGTTTGACAAAATTCACACTTGCCAAGATGCTGTTCGGTCTCGTGGCGCGACGCGTCGTCTAGATCGTCAGACAGTAGTAATCGCAATCGGTTCCGATTACAGTCAATTGTTTTAACCACCATCAGATTTCCTCTCTCGTCTGTGCGTCTAAGACGTCCTGTTGATCCAGTTCCTCGACTGCCATTTTTAGTCGTGCGAGGACTCGACTGCGGGCCGTGTATACGGCGCCAATGGACATGTCCAGTCCGTGAGCGACATCACTCACGGAGTGACCATCAATGCTGGTTCGCAAAAAAACGAGCCACGTTTTATTTGAGAACTCATTTCGAATTTTCACAGACGCATGACGGAACAGCTGCCGTCGATACTCTTCGATGAACAACTCGACATCATCCGGTTGCGAATGATTCTCCAACACGTACCGTACTTTTGAATCGCCTGTCCCGCAGGGATGACGCGACTTCTCCTTGAGAAGGTTAATAGATCGGTTTCTTGCAACTTGGAACAGCCAGCGCCGCAACGATCCACTACCCGATGTCGGCTTCCAACTCGGAATGACATCAGCCAGCGTTACAAGTACGTCCTGTGTGACTTCACGAGCATCCGCATCCTGTAGACCTTTCCGGCGGGCAACTCGATAAATCAACGGTTCGTAAATCGACAAAAACTCTACCCACGCCTCGCCATTACGCGGGTTTCGAACTCGCGCCAGTAGACTCGATCGTGTTTCAGGCGTTCCCGACATGCACTTCTCCTACACTATTAACAACAGAGTGTCGCGAATCTGTCACACTTTTACCTGGAATGCTCCAAGAATCTCCCAAATTCCGAAGAGTTTAGGATCTAGTGAATGACTGATTATTCTGATCACGACTCTGTTGAGATGTACGTGTCTTTGCTTGTTCATCCGATTCTCCCAAACCAAGGAGCACTTCCCTAGACCCACTATCTGGTGCACGCGCAGATTGAGGCCGGAGCGTTTTTTGACGACCACTCTATCCAGCTCCGGTCACATCGGTCGGAGCGAGTTATAGCCCATATCAATGAGAAACGTTTGCTGAGACAGAAGATCACTGGATGTTGGTTTGGCAACACAACATAATAATTCTCGCCATCCCGTTAGTGTCTCTCATTGTTTCATAAACTCATACGAAATCTGACTCGAATCACGACAAGAACATATTCTTACACAGTTCAAATCATGTCGCCCCGACCATCGAAATCACCTCTCTCCTTGGAAACTCTTTCTTCGCAATAACTTACGAATAGTTCAAACGTGTCTTCCGGCCCTATGGCGAGTGGACACCGTCGCGAGTCATTGACGCTTGTAGCCAACGTGCTCCGCTTAACGCCCAATAAAGATAGCCTCCTCGGGAGTGGCTCGACGCGTCCAAAGAAAAATTTCTAAACCTGGACTTGACTACCTCTGTAGTCAATCTGTACGACCTGACTATCAAGGTAGTCATGTTGTCTGCTTAGGAATTGAAGCGAGTACCATGAGAGAATCGAAGCGCCCACTCGGGGCCACGGAGATAGAAATCCTCCGGATCATTGGAGACCATCATCCGACGACTGTAGGTGAGGTTGCGAAGCATGTTGCTCAAACCACTGGCCAAGCACGCACGACGGTACTGACAACGATGGAACGCCTTCGACTCAAAGGACACCTCACCCGCCGGCGTGTCAAAGGTGTGTACCGTTTTTCGCCAAAAGTTGCCAATGAAAAGCTGCTCCGCAATATTGTGAAAGATTTCGTGGAAACGACACTCGGTGGATCGGTGTCACCCTTCGTCACCTACCTTTCCGAGGGAGGACCCCTTTCATCAGATGACCTTGACACCTTGAAACGACTTGTGAAAGACGTTGAGAAACAGCGAAAGGATAAACGCTAGTGATGGATGGAATTGCGTTCTTAATGGATTTCTGGGGAATGACCATGTGGAGAGCGTGTTGGCAAGGCGGTCTCTTGGTGTCGCTAGTTTGGTTAGCTTGCACATTCATTCCGCAAATGCCAGCAAGGTTTCAATGTTGGTTTTGGCGATTGGCTCTCTTGAAATTCGCAGTTATTGTTGTCTTCCCTTTTTCCGTTCAACTACCGCTGCTACCCGCACCGATGCGTGCGACTGAACTTGTCTATGCTGAGGGCGTTTCGAGCGTCGCAGTGAATCCGCCGAGTCTTTCGCATCAGGGCTTTTCGAACGAGTCGGACATCTCCATAGCCCCAACGACTATTGTGGTCCTGTTTCTGGGTTGGGTGACCGGGGCTGCTTGGAGCCTATGGCAGCTATTCAACGCTGGGCGAAAGGTTGTGGACATCCGATCACAATACCACGCAGTTGAAGACAAAAGACTGATCGGGCTTCTTGAATCACAATGCGCATCGTTTGGCGTTTGGAAAGCACCACTTCTACTGGAAGTTGAGGGCAACGGAAGTCCTATGCTTGTTGGAATTGCGAAACCGTGCATCGTTATCCCCACCGACACGTGCCTCAGCCTGAGTGATGCCGAGCAAGAGCTAGTTCTCGGGCACGAGCTGGCACATCTAAAGCGTCTTGATCTCATTTGGAGTCTGTTTGCCAGCATCATTCGATCGCTGTTCTTTTTCCATCCGCTCGTTTGGCTCTGTGAACGACGTCTACTTGTTGCGAAGGAAATTGCGGCGGATGAGTTGGCGGTCGTTCGTCAGTCTGGCGATCCTGTCTGCTATGGAAAACTGCTGGTGTCGATCGTGTCGAAAATTGGTCCCGATCAAATCACGCTCAAATCGTCTCTGGGAGTGATGTGCCCTTTAGAATCCCTTACAAAGAGGTTGTCTGCTATGAAATATTTCTGTCGCACATCACGTCCCGTTCTTTCTGGATCTATCGTGCTTTTCGGTCTTACGGTCGTTCTTTGCGGAATCCCTTGGGAAGTCGTTGCAGCGGAGCCCGATAATGAGAATGGCGGAATCGTACAAACAGGTGAGGGAGTTGCGATTCTTCCTGACGCGATACAAACAGAGGTCACCATTGCCAAACCTTCGAAAGACAAAGATGGACATCTTTCTGTTCGTGTAAGCGACATAGAAAACTTCTTTCTTATGCGAGCGGTGAACGC
>JAJDEL010000628.1 GCA_029259835.1 Planctomicrobium sp.
ACCAGTCCACCAACGAGTTAATTTCCCCGGAACATCTTGAATGACAACATCATGAGGTTGAACTGTTGCTCCTGTCGCCAAATTTAACGCTGTGACCTTCAGTTCAGGGCTAGTTTCTAGAATCACGAACTGCTTTCCAGCAAGCTGCCCTTCCGAATCTAATGGAAACTCCTTTTCCCATAATAAACTTGGAGGGCCATTATTTTGATGCTTCAGGCAGACCCAGCGCCGCGTTAGTTTCCCATCGATACGGACAATGATCTGATCATTCGTCGCAGTAATGAGGTTCCATTTTGCATCATGTTCCCAGCCGTCCAATCCTTCAAAAACCCAGCGTTTTTTGAGAACCCGCGGCAACGTCGAGTGATCACTCAAACCTCCCTTTGATCGTTCAGACCGTTCCCGCCTATCCGTAGTCTTTTCCCCCACGCTCGAAAAACCGTCTGGGCCGCCAACGAAAAGTTGACTATCAGAAACGACTGGAGAACTGATGTAGATTCCTGGTGTGCCAACGCGAACCCGGTAAAATGGATCCATCCATTCTTTAGTAAGGCCTGTGACGATTCCGTCTGCTGTCACAACATAAATGCTATCACTGGTCACACAAGGAGATGTCACGAAACGCGAATGTGCCATCCAACGCGCACGTTCCTGACCTAATCGACTGACCCGAAAGAGACTGCCGTCACTCGACCCGAAGACCAAGTCATCTCCATCGACTGCAATCGCTCCCATGACGGCTCCAGGAGTTGAAAACCGCCAGCTAATTTCCAGACTGGTGAGATCAACACAAATTACTTCGCCGCTTGATTCCGTCGAGTCAAGCAGGTTCCCTTGCCCGGTCCCAACGTAGAGAGAGCCGTCTGAAATAGCTGGTAATCCAAAGACTGGGTAGTTCGTTTGAATTCTTTGAATTTCATTTCCTGAGTCTGCATCAAGAACCAGCAAAGCGTTGCCTCTTTCTCCCAATCCGACATACACACGACCGTTGTGAACTGCCAACGATGTTTCCGCATCGGATGCCGTTTTCCCAGAGACATGCCAGTGCAATCGATGTTCCTGATCGGAATCAATATTCAAACAATAAACACCATCATCTCCAGCATTCACGTAAACCCGACCACCTACAATGACAGGAGTGCATTCGACATGCCCCTTTGTTGACCACTCCCACAAGAGTTCTCCCGGTTGCTGCGCATCCAAACTGAGACAAACAACTCTGGCGTCGGTTGTGTCGTGGACGCCTTCACCACAAATCAAAACATTTTGCGAGATGACAGGCGATGAAATTGTTCTGCGGTACCCCGAAGGTGCTTTCGTCCAATTCAATGCTCCTGTCGTTTTATCCCAACAGAAGAACCGACCCGAATTACCTTGACACCCAATAGCATAAATTGAGTCTCCACTGATCGCTGCAGACGAGTAAAACTGGTAGCCCTGTCCAGCGATCCAGTTCAGGGTTCCGGATTCAGGCCCCAAGGCTCCTGAGTGAACTCCAAGTCGCAGCAACCCACCACGATTTTCCCAGTCTTCAATCACACCATTGATTTTTGAAGGCTTTATTGAAGCACGGGACCAGATACTATTACCACAGACCACTACTCCCAGCCCGACGATTGTGAGAATGAACAGGCTGAGTTTCTGGCGCCACAAGAATACTGCAAAACCACGCCAGTATTCCGGGCGAAACAGCAATGAGACCGCTCCAATCAGGGAGATGCTGACCAGAAGGAAGATGAATAGTAGCGATTGTGCCACCGGTAAGATCGGTAGAACTGCGGGTTGCGGAAAGATCCCAAGATTCTCCATGAAAATTGAGCCAACGGGCAAAGGAGTCGCGATGTCAACAAGGCTGAAACCGAAAGGAAATTGAGGACGAAATCAATCCCTGTTGACAGGCTGAAATTGTTACTTGTAGCATGAAACAGATAGTATCGGTCAACGATACTATAATTACGACTCCAAAAACATTCTCATTTTCCATCGGCAAATTTAATGGTTTACCGAAATCGCAGAATTGTTTCCTCAAATCGAGTGGGATTTTCCTTAATCGAAGTCCTTGTCGTCATCGCGATCATCGGGATTCTGCTTGCCCTCTTGCTACCTGCTGTCCAGAGTGCTCGAGAGGCCGCCCGTCGGACGATGTGTCGAAATCATCTCAAGCAGATCGGCTTAGCGTTACACTCTTATCATGAGGTTCATCGAAGCCTGCCGTCAGGTTACATCACACGGGTCACCAATGCTCCCCCACCAGCCGGAACAAACCCAAACTCCAACAATCCGCTTCCGTTAATTTTCGATGCACCTCCACCAGCTGGAGAAGGTGGAGCAGGACCGAAACAGGGACCTGGATGGGGGTGGATGGCACAAATCCTACCTCAAGTTGAGCAAGGTACTTTATACAATCAAATTGATTTTGGAACGAATGTTGAAGATCCTGTCAATGAGTCCATTCGCACTCAGAGCCTTCCGTTTGCAAACTGTCCTTCGGATACGGACACCGGCGAATTCATCGTCTTGGATCAACTCAATAATGAAATCGCGAATGCGACGACATCCAGTTACGCTGGCTGTTTCGGATCGTTCGGAAACATCAACACGATCCCAGATGTCAGCAACGGCCTGATGACGCAAAACAGTAGCGTTCGCTTCGCTGACATTCAGGATGGCCTGAGTCAAACAATCGCTGTTGGAGAACGACCAGGCATGTTCGCCAAAGGAACGTGGGCAGGGGTAATGACCGGGGGTACAATTCGTACGACTCCTGGGGCTCCTGTGTTTACTTCTTCGGTCGAACTTGCTCCCGTAATGGTGATGGCTCGGATGCGGAATCGAAGTTTAAACAGTCCGTGGAGTGAACCCTACGATTTCTTCTCTCCGCACGTGAGTGTTGTTTACTTTCTATTTGCTGATGGATCTGTCCACGGCTTGAGTGCCGGGATGGACCAGGAAACTGTCATTTCATTGTCAACTCGCGCGGAGGGTGAGGTTGTCAGTTTTCCATAGCAATGCAAAAACACTTTTGCTGCTGATCTGTATGGCAAATTTAGGCTGCGGTTCCAAACCGCAGGCTCCTGTTTTGCGTAGTGCGCCGTTTTATCAAAACGATTCAGAGGGGTTTCGTTTTCTTGTCCCGGAAGGTTGGCAGCAGACCGCAAGTGCCCTTCTACCTCCTGGGGACTTTGAAGACGAAGTCTATCTTGTGCGCTACTCAATGAAGACTCCTGAAAGAGGAGCCATGATGGTTGTCCTGGTGATGCAGGAAAAATCCCCCATCAACATGACTGAGCATTTGTCCGGCCCTTCTTTTCGCGTGATGAACTGGAAACCTGAAGCCGATCCTGAATCATTGAACATCAATGGTTTCGAGATTGAACACCACGTACTCTTAGGAAAAATTGGCGAACGAACGCTCACTAAAGATGTCTATGTGTTCCGTAATGCAGGTCGGATCTATTCGTTCATTGGCCTGTACTGGAACCAGGACAGTTACGGGCGGCAGCAAATTCTTCGAGCAATCAATTCGCTTCAGAAAAGCTAAAACACCATCACACTGAAGCCTTCGATTTGAAGAACGGTTCTCATCTAAGAAGACTGGATAGCCATTTCACAGGCAGTTTCCTCGACGCCCGCCGCCAACACGATGAACAAACGGGCGAAAAGATGGCCCTCTTCCTAAATGTGATTCAGTTCTGAAAGTCACGTTTACCAATTGCCTTACGACAGCAAAAGATATTCTTACTTGCTTTCTTTCTTCCCCGGGGCTTCAGATTTCGGCTCTTTCGGTTCTGGTAGAGCCTTGGGGTCGATGGCCAGAATCGCGGTTTTCGCGGCGTCCCGGACAATCAACTCGGGGTCATCGAGCATCTTGACGAGATCGGGTAACGTTTTCGTTGCTGCTTTTCCCATGAATCCAAAAGAGCGAGCAGTATCTCGGCGGACACGGGCGTTCTTGTCTTTGAGTAGCTTCATCATGTCCGGAATCGCGCTCGCGGCAGTCGGCCCGATATCACCGATCGCTTCTGATGAATGTTCTCGAATCGTGACTTCTGGGTGATCGAGCATCTTGATGAGTGTCGGGAGCGCTCCTATTGCATCGGGACCAATTTTCCCGATCGTCCTTGACGCGTTCCAGCGAAATTCAACGTCTAGTGATTCGTCCGTGAGAATTTCCTCAAACCGCTCCACTGTTTCTCGGGCTTCCCCTTTATACGCGCTAATGGCACGTGTCGCAGCCACTGCAGCGATCACATCCGGACCATTGACCAGCTCAAGCAACCGTGGAATCGCTTGCTTGCCGGGCACTCCGACTTTGTGGAGCGATGCAGCAGCGACAGGAGGAATTAAAGGATCGGTATCTGTTAATGCAGCCAGCAAGGCGTCTCCAGCAGCGTTGGCTTCAGGCCCCAATTTTGTCAAAAGAGTGATTGAAGTCATTCGGACCTCCGATGCGTCGCTACCAGTCGCAGGAGATTTCAAAAACTCGATGAGAACTGGCACTGCGTCAGGAGATTTCAGTCCTGCCAAAGCTTCCGCGCGTCGAACGGGATCCCCGGTCAATGATGCCCTCCAGTAACTGACGGGTCTCCCGTCGTAAAGCTGTTCCCC
>JAJDEL010000629.1 GCA_029259835.1 Planctomicrobium sp.
TTCTGTCCAACGTGGATCGTTCCGCGAGAGGCGATGATCGAGTTGAGTGCGACGAGTGTCGATCCATCCGACATATTCACAGATCCGTTGACAACATAAGCTGTATGAGCTTGCAGTCCCCCTGAGGGTGGCCAACTCGAAAGTGTTTGGACAAACTGAATCTCGCTTGGAAGATCGATTGAGTACTCAATGTCGTTAATGAGACCAACAACTCTATCGGCCATTTCAGGACGATAATCTTCTCGATAGATGTTTTGAGGCAGGCCATTGGCATTTTCGTATTGAATCACAGAAACTGGTAATGAGCCGACTTTGGCCCCATTGATGACCTGCGCGTTTGCTCCTAATTCAACCCGTTGACGACCATAGGCACAAAAGTTATCCAGTGTACTCCCTTGACCGATTTGGAGTTTATTGCCTGCGATCGCTCCGTATTCTGTAAAACAGTTTGAATTATCAACAAGCGCAATTGAACTTGCGGAAACGTTAGCATTTGCAGTTCCGAAGATCGGTGCAAAGAACAGATCCAACGGATTGCCGTTCGTCTGGCTACGTTGCGCAGTGACTCGAACTGCGGTTGGAGACGAGGTGGACGGCATAAACGTCTTTGCTGACTCATCCCAGACACCGAACTCAACGTCCGCAGATGTGACGACATTCGATGCGAATGGATAATTTACTGATGCATAATGCAAAGCAATTGTGTCCGCATCTGCTTTAATCGGCAACTGTGAGACTGCCGCCAACGCACATGCATCTGCAGTTGCATGCAGACGAGTTTTCTCCAATGAAATGTACCCAATGTCCACTGTAAACGCGGTGAATGTCAATACGGGAATCATCAGGAAGACAGAGAGAACAATAACAGCTCCCTTCAGTTTTTCAGGAGCCACTTCGTTCGATCGTGGCGGTTTTTTTCGATCACGAATTGATTTTGAATGAAGACTGAAAAAGTTAATCACGACAGAGCCTCCTCTAGCCCACAAGTTTTAAATCGTTCCCGGGACATCCCCACATTTCCTGAAATTAGTGGAAAATCCATCAACACAAAAAACATATTGTATGAATTTAAGACAGACATCAATTGTTCTGAAATTTGATGATGGTGGTTATAACCAACGAGTGCGCCGTTTCGGATTTAACGATTGTGCAGCCATTTCACTAGAACTGATCCAAAAACCTGACTTTAGCTCTGTTGAAAAAGTACAACCGGGCTTTCGGTTTGTCGCCAACGTTGCAGGACCCACCTGCTCCGCGGACGGGCCAATCAAGTGACCTGCTTGTTAGATTTCATCACCATTGGAGTAATCAGTGAACAGATACCTCACAGGAATGATAGTCACCTTTTCGTCTTTCCTATCTGCATTCGGACAGGAGACGGTTGAATTGCTTCCTACCGGTCCCGGGTTGTCAAAACAGTATCTCGAGGATGTGGGAATTGATGAAAATGTGGATGTGTTGTTTGTGGAGAATTTTGAGAACGGGACCATCAAGGAACTCGGCAAACGCTGGGATGAGATCAGTAATAAAAACGATAAGGTATTTAAGGTATTATCGTTGAGCGACGATATTCCTGCTTCCAGTCGCGGGAAACGATCTCTGAAAATTACTGCGACACTCGGAAAGAACAGCGGCGGTCACCTCTACAAGCAATTGCCGCGCGGAGTTGATCAGCTATTTGCTCGCTTTTACGTGAAGTTTGCCGAAGAAGCGGAATACATTCATCACTTCGTTCATCTGGGGGGACAACGTCCCGCGCTGCGGTGGCCGCATCCCCGAGCGGGAACCAAACCAAAAGGGGACGACTGGTTTTCGGTCGGAATTGAACCGGTGGGTCGATACGGTCGACACCCCGCTCCCGGCGTCTGGAACTTCTATACCTACTGGCAGGAGATGAAAATTTCGGCCGACGGGAAATACTGGGGCAACGGTTTGCATCCGGTCAAACCGCAGCAGGTTCCCCGAAACCGCTGGCAATGCATCGAGGCCATGATCAAGCTCAACACCGCTCCCGACAAATTCGATGGAGAACTTGCTCTGTGGCTCGATGGGGAACCTGTGGCCCATATCCTCAAAGACGCACGGCGCGGCAAGTGGTCCGGCATGGGGTTCGATCTGGTCGAACAAGGGGGCGTCCCGTTTGAGGGCTTCCGCTTCAGAACCCATGACGACTTGAAGATCAACTACTTTTGGTTGCTGCACTATGTGACCGACGGCCCCCTGCGTCGAAACCGCGTTAACAATCCGAAACAAGTCAACCATGTCTGGTTCGACGACATTGTGATTGCCACAAAATACATCGGCCCGATTCAGAGGAAAAAGTCCGATTGATCCCCTTCCACAGGCCACACGGCGCTCCACTCTGAGCGTGACACCCGTCCCGTGCAAGCAAACCGATTGACCGAAAACTGGCACGATGTCGTCTTTGCACTTTGATGCAATCGCTAAACAACTCAGGTTCAAAGAGCAGCATTTGATTTTCAGTGTGCGGAATCGAAAGTATGAACCATCCGTAATTGTACCATAATTTCTGGTGAGAAGATATAATCCCATCTGACAACACAGACCATTTTCAAATGGTCGTTTTCATCGTTGAACACGAATGGAATTCTGCCTTGGACAAACAAAAAGAATCATATCTTCAAATTGCAGCGAAGGCTTCACGAATACTGGATGCCGCACGTACTTCGAATGAACATTTGGAAAAGTATGCTGAAGCATCTCGGCTTTTTGAATCAGCGGCAAAATTAGTTCAATCAGCTGTATCCAGCGTTGAGTGCCCTGCCCATGACCGCCAATTGATGGAAGCTCTGAAGCATTATTATCAGTATGAGTCCGAGCGATGCATGGGAATTATGCTTTATGAGCAGCATCAAATTGAGGAATCTTTGGAGCGATTTGGAAAAGCTACGAGTTCAAATACTGAGTACATCAACATCCTTGAATCAATCTTGTCGTCGCCATGCAAGATCGAACCTGAGGTGAAACGACGCTTGGAGCGTGCGAAACTCTGTGCTATGACGGACGACAGTTGGCCCGATGCATTAGCCGCTAGAAAAGCATTTGACGAACAAAGGTACATAGATGCCTTGGACAGATATCGAGCCATGGCTGGCAAATGCCTTGAAGTTGTCAACCTGTCCAAAGCACAAGGGAACTTGGAGTCCGTGCGTATCCAGAATGGAAATTACTATGGCATGGTCTTCAATCAAATGCAGGTGATGCTAGGAGTTCTCAATCAAACAATTGAATTCTCAGACGAGGACAACCCTGTTGCCGTTTCAAGCGAACTTGCAAGCGATTTCCTAGAGCACGCACTAAACGCATATCAGATGGCAAAGGATGCGTTTCGAGCTAATCCACAATGGAAACATTACAGGGAGGATGCAGAATCGTTTCGCGAACAGATTGAAGAATTCCTCGGATTAAACATTGAGCATTGGGAAGAGTTTCTTGCTAGATACGACGATCCAAATCTTCGCTCGTTTATGGAGAGTCTTAAGATAAACATCAATATTCCAAAGGAAATCGCTGTCAGTGACAAAACAGACCCAACTCTTGAATACGAATTTTCAGACGGGACAAATGTTCCTCCAGGCACAGATTACGTTTATCAATGCTCACAAACGACTAGCTGGTATTCACCACGCGACTCAACCGAATCTAATGAGTGGCAGCGGCCTTGGAATCGACTGAAAGAAAAATTCGAAACACTCGTCTTCGAAAAACGTCCAGTTGAATGCACAATGATTCAAAAAAGGATGCCAGGTTTTGAGGGTTCTGATCCACCACGTGTATGGGATGAGTTTGCAAACAAAATGAGGCGATCGTGTGGAGGGTTAGGAAGGGAGATGGCAAGCTTGAGTACACGCGAAGGTCATCAAATCTTTAGTGAACATGCCTTTTGTGATGCCAAAGGTAAACCTATTTGCAACTCGGCTGGAGACGCTTACGGCATAAAGTTTGGGCTTCACAGACAATTTGTTTTTCAGGATGGCCCAAACTACGTCGGCGAAACAAGACCATTTCCTGGACCAGAACTTCAGGAGTTGGAAACAGAATGTTGCAAGTTACTGTTTCTACTACCATCAAACGTCGCAGAGTCTATATGGAAGAACTGGCTGGGAGGTTTCGACAGGAAAGCCAATTCAGATTACGGTTTGTGGTATGATGCTATTTTCGAATTGGCGTGGCAAGGAAAACCTGGAGGCGCTCTTTACGCGGAACGTTCTGCACCAACAAAATCAGGTTCAATAGCACTTGAAGGGGATAGACTATTTCCCCGAATTCCTCCAGGTCTCGGATTTATTGCCGACAAAACTCAACATGAGTTTGGATATTCAGTTCAAATTAAATCGCATCTTCCAGATGTTGTTCGTGCTTCAATCGCGGCAATTGAAGAGATTTTTAATCGCAATACGAATTCTCATACATCAGACGAGTCACGAACTACTACAAAACTGTCAGCAGAAGTTAGTCGATGCCCAAGAATTGGAATTGTCACAGCATTACCGATTGAATTTGTTGCCATGGAATCGCTGTTGGATGATGTAGAGACAGTTAAATTTAAAGGCAAGGGTGCAGGGAGAATCTACAAGTATGGCACAATTGCGTCGACTGACGGAGGGATTCATCATGTTGCGTTGGCACAATGTGGTATGGGAAATAATCAAGCTGCACATCGTGCGTCGATCATGCTTGAAATGTTTTCATCGATAGAGTTGATTGTAATGTGCGGCATTGCAGGTGGCGTTCCAGACCCTGACCATCCAGGCCAGCATGTTCGATTAGGCGACATTGTCGTTTCAAATGAAAAGGGCGTTGTGCAGTTTGACAACATAAAACTCGAC
>JAJDEL010000630.1 GCA_029259835.1 Planctomicrobium sp.
TTCGGCTTGTTTGAGCGCAAAGGCAATCTGCTGATCCGTGTATTTACTCTTCTTCATGGTCATCTTTCTTGAGAAAAGGACGACCAGATTCTACCAGGATTTTCTCACTCCGTGTGGATCAGTTTCTTGGGAGCAGGTCAACTCTCCAAACTACGACCCTGACACTGGTACCACACTGGGGGACTGGACACAGTCGTTAGACACAAGCAACGTCGTGGAACTACGCGACAGGGTCATTATTGGCATTCTGATTTACACAGCTTCCAGAGTCGGAGCGGTTGCCAAATTACGCCGTAGCGATTTCTATGATTTGGGTGACCAGCATTGTTTGCGATTCGCTGAGAAAGGCGGCAAGTCACGAGAGATCCCCGTCCGCCACGATCTTCAAAATTCATCCAGGAATACTTGATTGCTGGCTCGCTCGAACACTCCGACAAATCCACTCCTCTATTTAGAACCACCGTACGTCGGACGAGGAACCTGAGACAAAACGGTCTGACGGTAGGTGACATGTCTCGCATGGTGAAACGCCGCCTCCGACAAGCGGGCCTCCCCTCCAGGCTCTCACCGCACTCTTTCCGAGTCACCACTATCACTGATCTGCTAAGCCAGGGGGTACCATTGGAAGATGTCCAAAACCTCGCCGGACACGCCGATCCAAGAACGACGAGGCTGTACGACCGAAGGCAACGAAAAGTCACGAGAAACATCGTGGAGAGAATTTCCATTTGATGATTCGATAATGAAAGCGAGTTTTCAGTGACTTGGATGCTACACCGGCGTTCAGGGCCGAAGTTGGTATCGAGGAAGGTTTCAGGTCTTTGAATTTCATGCAGAAGGGTTTCCACAACGACTGAATTAAGTTTCGAGAACAGTAGTCATGCGCCGTCACTCAGACCACAGCTTTGGCTTGGTCTCTTCATCTGAAAATTGCAAATACAGTATGACTGGAGAAACTTCCGACTTGAGCGAGAAACATACCACTCCCACGGCTAGTTGACATTATGAATTACGACACGGCAATCTCGTTCTCGTCCATCCGGTGAATCCCTCAGTTGCCGATTTAGCTGAGTCAAAAACCGGAAAACCAACGGGCGTCTTGAAAAAGTCGGGTGACGTTTTCGGGCGTGCTGGCTGATTCATCTTGATCTGTGGAGAGATTTGGTGGTATGGGCGAGTTTGAGTTGCTTCACGTTTTCTCAAACTCTTCCGACGAGGCCGATGATGCAAGGATTGCATATCTTTGAACCAGAGACCCAGACGGTCATCAATCTGGAGTCGTTCATCCCGAAAAACCACCTTCTCAGACAGATTGACAGAATTCTAAAACCAGAACTCATACGAAAACTCACCACATCGTGTTACGCAGCGGGACGCGGACGACCTTCAATCGATCCGGTCGTCTACTTCCGAATGGTCTTGGTAGGATATCTCTATGGGATCAATTCAGATCGACGTCTCTGTGAAGAGGTCCACTTCAATCTCGCTTACCGTTGGTTTTGTCGACTGTCTCTGGAAGATGAAGTCCCTGATCATTCGTCATTCAGTCGGATCAGAGATCGATACGGAGAAGAAGTGTACGAGCAGGTTTTCTTTGAAATCGTAAGACTCTGTCAACAGCATGGTTTGTTCGGAGAAACGTGCAGTGTCATGACCGACGCGACGTTGATCGCAGCGGATGCTTCATTGAATTCGTTAATTCACAATGACATCGAGACAGCAGACAAGGAATCGGAGAGCCAACAGCAAGATCGTGGACTGAGAGATGGCTCATCCGCACGCAAGATTTCCAACAAGACACACAGCAGCCGCACTGATCCCGACGCCACATTGGCGCAAAAACGCGGAACACCACGACAACTGAAATACAAAGTGCACCAAAGCATTGACGCCAACAGTCGCGTTATCTTAGACACGCATGTGACCACCGGAGCGCGGCACGACAATCAGCCTTACCTGGAGCAACTCAAACGAATTGAAACGCGATTCCACCTCACGGTTATTGAAGCGACGGCCGATCGTGGATACGGTTCAGCGGCAATCATCAGGTCTTTACAGGAGCAAGGGAAAAGAACTTTCATTCCACTCTGGAGCGGTCGGGTTGGAAACAGTAAATATTTAAAAAACGGATTGGTTTACGAGCAGGATCAGGATCGCTTTCGATGTCCGGAGGGGAAGTATCTGAATCCCAATCCCGCGCATTATGAGAACCAGAAGCGGTATGTGAGTTCGTCGTCCGACTGCAAAGTCTGTCCACAAGCGTCAACGTGCCCAGCTCGAACACGAGGCTCATCTCCCCAGCGATTCGTTCAACGCAGCCTTGACCAGGATCTCTTCGAAGAAGTGCAAACACGAATGAGAGATCCGATGTTCCGTCAAAAAATGTCCGAGCGGATGTGGAAGAGTGAAGGATTATTTGCTGAGGCCAAACAGAACCACGGTTTGTCTCGTGCACGTTATCGAGGTCGAGCAAAGGTTCAAATCCAAGCCTACATGACGGGTATCGCGCAGAATCTCAAGCGGCTGATCGTGGCTTTTTGTGACTGGCTGTTGATTTGCCTGTCACCTCGAAAAAGAACGACGACCTACCCTCCCTACATTCTCAGAACACGGACTTTTTCAACACGCCCGGTCAATTTCTTAGACAGAGTATGCTTCACAATTTGTTCAGAGCGATCAAACAATGCCTATGTGCATTGTTTCGGATGGCATATCTCCGATAATGAGCTTTTCGATAGGACTCCTCAGAGTGAGTCACTCAACGAAGAGAGGACAAGAAATTGCGAATCGCGACCGGCGGCATCATTCATGAGACAAGCACGTGTGTCGACACGCTGACGACCCTCAAAGACTTCGAACATGATCGCGGAATCATCCGCGGCGATGCGATTCTGGAACGGTTTCGCGGTACGAACGTACAAACCGGCGGATTTATTACGGCCGCGGACGAGTACGGATTCGACCTCATTCCTTTGCTGCGTGCATCGGCATTTCCGGGTGGCTTGATTCGTCGAGAAGATTACGATGCGATGAAAGCCGAACTCATCGAACGGCTCGAAACTGCAGGGCCAGTGGATGGAATCTTGCTTGATCTTCACGGTGCAATGGTGATTGAAGGAATTGATGACGGCGACGGCGACATGATCGCCGCTGTCCGCAATGTTGTCGGTCCAGACGTTCCCATCGGAGTGCCGCTGGATTTGCACGGTAACCATACGAAGTGGCGAGTTGAAGTCGCGGATGCGATTGTGGGCTATGACACTTTTCCTCATGTCGACATGGCAGAACGGGGCAAGGAAGCCGGTGAGATTATTGTGCGGACGATCCGTGGTGAGATCCGGCCCACGATGGCAATCCATCAATTACCGATGTTCTGGAGTACGCCGTGTCAGGTCACAGCTCGACCTCCGATGAACGAAGTGCTCGAACGCTTGCACGAGATGGAACGACGAAAGGATGTAGTCAGTATGACGGTTGCCACTGGGTTTCCCTGGGCGGATGTTCCAGATGTGGGCAGTTCAGTCATCGCGGTCACAGATAATGACCAACAGCTCGCGCAGGAACTTGCTGACGAACTTGGCGGTTGGATCTGGGAAAACCGTCAACGCTGGTATTCACCGCCTTTACCGGTTCGCGACGCGCTCGCTGATGGAGAACGAGTTGGTCGTTACCCGATCATTGTCGCCGACCATGCAGATAACACAGGTGGCGGGTCACCTGGCGATTCAACCGAAGTGCTACGGACTTTTCTAGAGATGGGGCTACAGGACGCCCTGTTGCTTTATATGGTTGACAAGGAAGTTGCGCAGCTAGCGCATACGGTCGGCATTGGCAGTCGCATTCCGGTTTGTATTGGTGGTAAATCTTCGTCAGTCCAGGGTGCCCCGATCGAATGCGAGGCGGAAGTCATCGCGGTCTCCGATGGTGCGTTCGCCTACGATGGCCCCATGTTCGCCGGATTGACTGGGAGCATGGGAACGTCCGCATGGATCAAAATTGATGGAGTCTCGGTGGTCGTTGTTTGTTCCCGCGAACAACCGTTTGATCAGGCGTTTGCCCGAAGTCTCGGAATTGATTGTCATAAAATGCGTTACATTTGCGTCAAGTCAGCCGCCCACTTTCGCGCTGCGTTCGAACCGATTGCTGGTTCAATTTATAACGTCGATGCAGCAGGCATTCACACACATGACTTTTTTAAACTTCCTCACACGAAACGGACTCGTCCAGTATTTCCCGTCGAGATTGCACCAAGAAGATGAGCGACGAGGAGCATTGAGAAAATACCTGTGAGTTTTTACTTTTGAAGCTTCTAAAGATCAGGTCCAAATTAACATTGATTCCGAAGAAACGTATGGCGTGCAGAGACGGATTCGTTGAATCAGAGAATGTATGAGAGATTCGTAATTATTCAAGAGCGGGAAATGAGTCTCAGGCCAAGATCGCGTTGATGACCTGTCCTTTAGGAACAACTTCGTACGGTCGACCCAGTGAATCGTGGATTTGCGTTGTCGAATCAACGCCGAGAAGACGATAGATCGTCGTCATGACATCGCCTGGACTGACTGGCGATTCTGCCGGAGTGGCTCCGTGGCGGTCACTGGCGCCAAAGACGAAACCTTCGCGGATACCAGCACCTGCAAGCATGACGGTGTAACAGGAATTCCAATGGTCACGACCGGCATTTGCATTGATCTTAGGCGTGCGACCGAAGTCTCCCAGAACCGCCACCAGAGTTCGATCCAACATGCTCCGATCTGCCAGATCCTGGAGCAGACTGCTGCAAGCGGCATCAAATTCGGGGAGCAATCGCGTCTTCAGGCTAGTGAAGTTATTCCCATGTGTATCCCATGTGGCGTTGGCATCTGGTGCCCATGATAATGTTACGAAGCGCGTCCCGGCTTGAATCAGGCGCCGGGCCAGTAACGTACTTTGACCATAAATGTTTCGTCCGTAACTATCGCGTACGGAGTCTGGTTCTTTGTCCAAGTCGAACGCATCCTGAGTTACGGTGGATGTCAGCAGCTCAAAGACTTGCGATTGAAAATCATCGATAGCTGTCATCGACCGATTTTTCTGCAGCTGCAGTCCACCACCCAACCCCGCTAATAACTCACTGCGGTTTTGTAGACGATCACGAGAAACGGCTTCAGGAAGTGAGAGGTTTTCGACATGAAAGTCAGGGGCATTGGGATTGTTGAGCACCCAAAATGGATCGAACGTTTGCCCCATCAATCCTCCCAAAAATCCTGGTTGCAGCGGTCCAGCGGCACCTTCTTTCGTTTTGTACGGTAAAGCGACATAAGGCAACGTTCGATTTTCAGGTGGTCGAAATCGGGCCAGTACAGAACCGGGTGATGGGCGATCACTCGGTTGCGCACCCCCACCAAACTCACCGCGGTCGTGGCCTGTGAGTGCCGCGTAAACTGCAGCAGCGTGCGAGTTGTTCACGCCGTGATTCATCGAGCGAATCAACGTGGTGCGGTGCATTTGCTGTGCGAGTCGCGGCAAGTGCTCGCTGAGGGAAACTCCAGGTAGACTGCTGTCAATTGGCTGAAACTCTCCGCGGATCTCGGAAGGAGCATTCGGTTTGAGATCCCACATGTCGAGATGACTTGGACCGCCGTTTAGGAACAGGACGATGCAGTGGTCAGCACGTGCCGTCAAACCTGATGCGGCAAATACATTCGGCCCACCTGCACAAAACGCCGGTAAAGCGGCCGCTCCAAGTTGGAGCAGATGGCGACGCTGAAATTTTCTTAGATCTCGTTGATGTCTGACGACCATTAATTGTTCTTCCTAACAAGACTCACCCCGACTCTGGATGATTGTACATCAAGGGCATGGAAGAGTGAATTGAGAAAGAGAATCGACGTAGAGTTGAACAAAGCTGCTTTGCCTTTCAACATTTTTCACCAATGCACCGATGCGAAAGTAAAAAAACGGTCGGTTTCTCGCTGTGCCAATTAACGTATGGAGTTTCTCGAACAATCAGTGTAAATGGAGTTGCAGTGGTTCTTTACTCTGCGGCAAGTACTGCCAGGGGGATTTCATTAAATCTATTGCGATACAAACATGTCTGGGCCTGTCTGACAATAGTTGGTATATGGAAATGATCACTTCATCGAATTGGTCAATTCAACAGGCGGTTGCACATGCGTTTAGGACTCACATGTTCTTTAGTAATTTTTGTCTCGACATGCACTCTCCTTTCTGCAGCGGAGTTCGTTGGCATCTCCGATGAAGAATTCGAAGCACATTATCGCTCACAGCAAGGGCAGTACTTGTGCTGGGCAACTTGTGCCGAGATGGTGCTTTCCCATCAGGGGATCAAACTGCCAGCGAACACGATAGTGGAAAATGTTCAGGGCCAATTTTCGGATTCCGTCGGTAGTTATCGTGACATGATCAAATCGACAAACGGGATTTTTCAGGATGATTCTGACGTGGACGTTGTGGTTTCTGGGCAGATGGTCGCTGGTGCTCCCATCTCTACTGTTCTGTACACCTCGCTTAAAAATAAAAAGCCAATCATTTTGCTCTATCAAAACGGTCCTCAGATGGGACATGCCGTGGTGGTGACGGGAGCCGAATTTACTGTCAACAAAGTTCTCGACGAAATCACGGTTGAGAAATTTCATGTCTTTGATCCATACTGTTACCGAAGAGTCATCGATTTCAAAGGCAATCGACTGGAGGAAGACGACTCACTCATCAAGAAAGAATACAGCCCCAAAATGAGTTTTAACGGCGCTCTACACATTGAGTCTGGAATTGTGAACGCGGTCATCATCATCGAAGGCACTAAGCTGAAATAATCCAACTCATCGAATCTAAAGATGAGATTGACACCACCGACGGCAAGATCGAGTTCCGTTCACGACTCGATGGGATGCTGAAGTTCTACCATCGAGCGGCTTGAAGATCGGTAAGGCGCCCGTGTACTGAAACACTACGAGCGGAAAGCGGCGTAAACGTTTGCCGGTGTCATCAATGGGTCGGTTTCTCGCTGAGTCAATTAACGTATGGAGTTTCTCGGACAATCAATGAAAATGGAGTTGTAGCGGTTCTACTCCATTGCTCCGAAAGTTCTTGAGGGTGCTCCATCGTGAAACCACAGCGTTTTTGACGCCATCAACATTCTTTGAACATGCTTTTGAATAAATAACCTCCCCAAACTACGACCCTAACACTGGTACCACACTGGGGGGCTGGACAGAAGTTCGGATCAAGAATGAAGGTGGCGTCTTATCAGGAACTTGGCGCGCTCTTCAGGCCGACACGGAGCTAAAGGTTGGCGGTAATCTCGACGCTGGATTCTATTTTCGAACCCATGGAAAATATTGGATCGAGATGACATTTCGTAATCAAGCGGCCGATTCTTAACAATTGTAGTGGGTGCTATTAGCCTATCGACACGCGCCTTTCTGCGGCAATCGTCCCGTAATGAACTCGAAACCGGGTGTTGATGTCGTATGGAAATTTCAGTTTTGGTGATTCGAAACGAGAGCTAGGCAACGTGCACGAGGAGGGCGTGGTCAAGCCGCAAGGCGAAACACTCTTCTCCGTCATCGCCCATCCCACCAACTACGGCACCAAGCACAAGCAACTCGAAAAGATTGGTCAAATACTACGATAGAACCTGTCCAAGTCTGAATGAAAGCGGAGCGCGTTTCAACCGACCGAAGTCGCGAACCTCAATCGCTTACCTGCGTCCGATGCGATTTCCCGATACGTACTGCAGACCACGGATGCAGCCTCGTTCGTGGTCAAGCATTTGAACCTTTTTGGCTCCATTGAAGTGACCTTCATGATTTTGCACCTGCAATTTCACCAATCGCTCAACAGTTAAGTATTGGCCGGCCATCGCTTCATCGGTTAACCGCTCAGGAACTCTAACACTGACGCAACGACGGCATTCTTCATTCGGCGAGAGCGTTTTGGGCCGATATAGTCAGCTTCTTGATATCGTCTTTCAGGAGCCGTGAGAGCTTTACTCCGCTGACATAGAGAACGGAATCGAAACGGAATTTCTAACAACGCTCAATCAGTCTCGCACTGAGTACGAACCTGTTGAAGTCGATCCGTCCAGTAAATCGTTCGAGAAGACACCACGCTCACCTCCAGTTCACGATGACCCTTCTCAAGCATGTCTTACTTCAAGGCAACGCGGCGATGCGTATTTACGCGATGACAGAAGCGGCAAGCCACTGGCGAGAAGGAATCGCATCGGGAGGGTACTACAGTGACTACTGAAAAAATAATCTCGTTTGGCTGCTTGCGACTAGTTCAGGCGATTCACTTCGAGACGGTAAAGAGGCGGTACGCCTCGCGTACAGCCTACTGGATGAAGAAAAAAAGTACCTAAAAGATCACAAGACTCCTCGGAAGTGCACTTGGGTGAGATTTGGAAACGCTGCTGCCGCATACGCCGAAATTGGAAAATTTGACGATGCCGTGAGACTACAAGAGGAGAGTCGTAAATATTGCCCACTGGAACAGTTGAACAATGTAGATCATCGACTAAGCCTGTACAAAAACAGCCAACCGTACCACGAATACGGTTACTCACTTGTTCCGTTGAAGTAGAACGGCACCAACAAGCATTTTCTGAGCATCCCGAACCGCCCTCATCGCAGCACGGATTGCGTCGGATTCTGCGTCGCCCATCTCAGAAAGCGGCATTTTTCCAAGGTTTCGCAAGGATTGTTCGAGTTCCCGCGCGGCTATCATTACTACTTGCTGAAACCGCAGGAAGCATCTCAATGTGGGCTTTCACTTGCAGTGCCATCTTCTTCGGCATTTTGCCGGGATAGAATGATTTCTCTGCCCCATCATCAGTGAATCTGATTCGCCAGCCGCCGTGGTGCTTGTTCAAAGATGACATAAATTTTCTTTGGTTGACGATCTGTTGAGTGGGGCTATAATTCGTTCAGCACCACAAGTTCAGGCCCGTATTTGTGGTGCCAGAGGCTCCCAGGTCTAGCCCGTCCTGGTGAGCCTCGTTTTATTTCTCTATACTAATTTTGAAGCACTTGCTACGGTTCCTTTCACGCCAGCCAATCACACACCCTAAGCGGGCCTGTTTGGCTGGTTTCAGAGCCTCACTCGGCCGGGTAATTTAGCGAGTGAGGCTTGTCTTATTTTGTCTTCTCTCATTGCCTCGAAGTGTCCTTACCGCATTCATTTAACCTCACTTGAAAGCTGTAAGGCATAGTCTTAGAAGGCTGGGTGGACAACTAAACCCGATCAAGAATGATCAAGATAATCGAATCAAAAACGTAAGTTTTGATGTCGCTGTAACGGTTAATTCTGAATCATCAAGCACAGGCACGGCTAAGCTCCAAGTTTTTGGGATAGGACTGACGGGTGGCGACATCAGTGGAGAAAATTCTCAGAGTTGTGTGAGCCGCATTATTTTTGACATTCCAATTGTGCTCCCTTTCAATAAATAATCCGACTTGCCGACGGCCTTGGTCTGCATGCGGCACAATGAAATGTTTCTCCAAATCAAAACTGAAAAGGGCTGTGAATTATTGATCCTCGCTCACTCTTTCTACGTTGTTAAGGTCAGGCGAGAAAATCTTCCTTCAACGAGTGAATCAACCATGGAACCTGAGATTCCCGAAGAATGCTGTAACTGTGGTCAACAATCTCTTTTTCAGGCCGATGCAGTTGCAGCCGGCGGCCAAGGTCCCAATTACCTGCCGGGGCTGGGTAAGTTTCTGGCTCCTGCGAAATTCACTGTCATTGTCTGTGAAAATTGCGGCTTAACGCGATTCTTTACACATCCGGCAGCATTGAAAAAACTCAATACTAGTGCCAAGTGGAAGAGGCTATGAGTCAGGTTCACCCCTTCTTCGCCGGCCGTTTCCTTTTCCTCTTAGACTTGGCTTTCACTTTCGGCTTAGGCTTGGGCAAAATCTCCTCAACGTCAATCTCTTTCACTTCGCCGGCGTCTTCAACTCGATCAAATTCAAGAATGAGTTCCTGAAATGCTGACCAGGGAATAGAGATCGTCTGTTGCTCGCTGTCATTTCGAATCAGGGAAATCTGCATGAAGCCATTGTCAACATCTTTGGCAGACATGCGGGCAACGTCGCGCTGAGGCTTCTTGATTCCCTTACTGCCGTCGCCGGTAGGAGGAGTTGAATCCTTCTTTTGCCATGTGCCGACAATACAAAGCGTTTTACATTCTGCCATTTGATAAAGCCTCTCTTTGAAAATTGAATTGAAGTGAATGAAACCTATTTGACTTGTTAAGCCCTGAACTCTGGTGCAGAATGGGTTGCTGACGGGCGTTGTTGTGATGTCTGCATTGTTATCCTCTGCTCTTTCTGG
>JAJDEL010000064.1 GCA_029259835.1 Planctomicrobium sp.
TCGGCGTCGACCATCAACTCTCGGTCACTGTAAGCAGCATTCGAGACAAGTCCGTTGATCTCGCCCCATTCTTCAACAACGTCCGCAACGATTTTTTCAATGTCGGCCTGAACGGACACATCCCCTTGCAGGACAAGTGCATTCCTCCCCAGCGAACGAATTTCCGCAGCGATGCTCTCCGCCGCTTCAGAATTCGAACGATAATTGATCGCCACATCCGCTCCTGCACGCGCAAGCTCCAGTGCACAGCCTCTTCCAATGCCCTGCGAGGCACCAGTGACCAGAAATTTTTGGTTCGTCAGATCCATTTCTCAACTCATCAACTGTTACTAATTCGAACTCAGTTTGATCCTGAGAATAACAGATGCGAATCGTTCCCCCAAACGAGTTTGGGAACTGACCAAAATCAGCAATTTTGTTGTGATTGCAAATACAAAAAAGCACACTCACAGAACAATTGTCTACGAGTGTGCTTTATAAGTTCAACTCAAATGTGACATCACGAAGATGTCTTCGAAGTGCTTACGATGCTTTCAGAGCAGCAATCACTTCGTCGGTGATCGCTTTAACGAGAGCGTCCATGTTGCCGATGCCTGCTTGACCGCCGTTTGCTGACGGCTGTTGGAGGTAGCCAGGGTAGCTCGGAGGTGCTTCGAACGCTTTCGTTTGAGGCGCTGGAGCGTTCATTTCGGAGTACCCCTCACGGAAAGCAGAGTTGCCACAGAGGTCGCAGTCTTCCATGTGGAAACGTGGATCATCAAATCCGAGTTTCTTCTTCAGGTCGAGCAACTCGCGTGATTCCCGCTCGTCCAGATAAGTTAAACCACCAATTTCTTTGGACAGAATGAGAATGCGACAATACGCATCGAGGATCTCAGTCTTCCAGTACGCTTCTTCAAGTGTTTTCCCGAAGCTGACAGTTCCGTGGTTCGTCAGGATGATCGTGTTCGTCGACTTCAAAAATGGCAGAACTGTATCTGCAAACTTTTGTCCGCCTGGTGTTTCGTACGGAGCGAGTGGAACTTCGCCCATGAAAACTTCAATCTCTGGCAAGACACATTGTGGAATTGCTTCACGAGCGACAGCGAATGCGGTTGCGTGCGGTGGGTGACAGTGAACGACAGCCTTCACGTCTGGGCGATGTTCCATGATTGCCAGGTGCAGCAGGATTTCACTCGTTCGTTTTTTGACACCTGCAAGCTGATTCCCTTTGAGGTCGACCATGCAAATATCGTCAGGCTTCATAAAGCCTTTGCAGATCATCGTCGGGCTACAAAGAACTTCGTCCTCGCCAACACGGTAGGAGATGTTCCCATCGTTCGCAGCTGCGAAACCTTTGGTGTAAACACGACGTCCGATCTCGCAGATCCAGTCTTTAATTTCCGGGTTGTTGAAAAGTGGATGGTACATGAGGTTCTCACTCTCTGGTCTAGGGTTGAGTGTCTAGCGTCTAGACGTGTTTAATATCGACAATATCGAGCAATGCTGCACAGTATGCATCGATCGGTTTTTGATCTGGATGAAAAGGTGCGGAAGCTTCAGCGCTTTCACTGATTGCAATGATTGATCCTGCTCCGGAACCAAACTCATCAAACACGATGAACGGCTCACTTCGCCCACCTTCTTTACCAGTGAGAGCTGGGATGTCGAGCGGCACAACTACCTTCCAGGTGCTTCCCTGAATTGAGGGATGGCACTTTGAAAGTGTGACATTGCCGATGACTTCGCCGATTCTCATTGGATTGCTAGGTGTTTGGAAATTGAAGGTTGAAAGAACAATTGTTCTACTGTGTTATCGCTCTCAAAACATTTTTGAGTTCGAAGTACGAACGATCCGTCGGATCGAGGCACCAGACGTTTGCTCGTAGTTGTTTTCGGACAGCTTTCACATCACCAGTATCGTTAACGATAACCGCTTTGACTTTCTCGTTGCGATTCGCAAAACACGCGGCTCTGTGAGTCTGCTCGACAAAAATCAAAACCGTTCCAACTCCGCTTCGACAAATTTCACTGATCGCATACTTCGCTGCATCGTCAGGGCAACTCAACAATTCTTCGCTGAAATCCCTTAAATCCGAAATCGCTGAACGAACGGCTTCTGTGTGCCGAACGATGGCAACACTGAGTTTCGACTTGCCTACAGGCTGTCGATTGTCGGAATTCGATTTCTTGAGTTTCGTAATATCGCTACGGTTAATCGTAAGTTGACGTTCTCGGATCAGGTCGTTTGCGGCCGGAGTGACAATCGATTTATTGGGAATTTGAATCGACTGTCCAGTCTGAACGTTCTCCAACACATCGGCAGTGATGACTGTTTCAGTGATCTTAAAACTCTGTACAGTCTTCGCCGATGATGCTTGACTAACCACGGATTCCGTACGTTGCTCATTCGGGCTGAGTTGGCTCAGCACGTTGGCAACAATACGGTCGATCGTGGTTGTGGAGACTGTCATTATCTGCGTGTTCAATTTCAGTTGCTTGCTCCGCCACACATCTGAAATGTGTGACGGAGCGATGAATCTCTACTCGTCCGGTTGCCCGATGACGATCCAGCGAATTGGCGTGTTGTCGGCTCCGACGACTTCGCGAATCAATTTTCCGTCTGAACAAATCATCACATCTTGTCCGACCTGACTCCCAAGTTCATCAATCACAATAATCGGCGTTCCATCGCTCTCCCGGTCGGTCAACAACGGCTGCACCACCAACATCCGCCACCCATTCAGAGAAGCATGTTTGACAGTCGCTGTCGCGTGACCAATGACGGTGGCAGTTTGCATGGGTTGGTCTAGGGGGGAAGTGTCTAGGGTCTAGTGTGGGTGGAGGTTGCTAGGTGTTTTCTGAAGCCGCTTAAAATTCTGGCGAGTCGGTCAGCATTGTTTCGAGATTCATTGTATTGTTCGTCACTGAGAAATTGTTGTCGTTTTGCGATTTCGATGTGTGAGACCACTTCCATTAACGAGCCGTAGGCGATTTCTATAAATCGTGCGTTATCTTTGTTTGATGTTTTCCCTGATCCTTCTGCAATGTTTGCGGAGATCGAAACCGCCGCTCTTCGTATTTGACTGGTCAGTCCAAACTGTTCTTCTCTCGGAAATCGTCGTGTCATTTCGTAAATGTCATCGCAAAACGAAATCGCAAACTGCCACGCATCCAACTTCTCAAACCGAAACTCCACCATTTTCTCTTCCCCCTAGACACTAGCCCCTCATCCCTAGACGACACGTAACTCATCCACCATTACGCATCTTCGTGTTCTCGTAAACGTTCCTGGGTTCGTCACTCCTTCTCCAGTTGGAGTTGCGACACTGAAGGAGAGATAGCCTTCACCACCGAGTCCCAGACCAGCCATGGATGGACCATTTTTGACAAACAGAGTCGTGTTCATCAGCTTGCCCATGACTGTCATTGCGTGGACATTTCGCGAGTGGATAATCGCTGTGTGTCCGAATCCGTGTTCAAATTCGTAGGCGAGTTCGATTGCGTGCATCGTGTCGCGGGCGCGGACGAAAGGAATGAACGGCATCATTTGTTCTTCTGGAACGAATGGGTTGTTCGTATCCGTTTCGCCATAAAGAATTTGAGTGTTTACAGGGACATTCAATCCTATTTGACGAGCGAGTACAGCAGGGTCGGCGCCGATGAAATCACGGTTTAACATCGGATGCCCACCTGGTTCTTTGGGAGGAGCAAACGCGAGTTTCGTCAGGGCGTCAACTTGTTGAGCATTCAAGAGGTAACCACCGTGGCGACCGACAGCTTCCATTAATTGATCGAAGATGCTCTGAACGGCGAAGACTTCTTTTTCACCAATGCAAAGCAAGTTGTTATCGAAGGCGGCTCCAGCAACGATCGATTTTGCTGCATTTTCGAGGTCTGCTGAATCATCAACAACCACAGGTGGGTTTCCAGGACCGGCGACAACAGCTCGTTTCTTCGCTCCCAGAGCTGCACTGCCAACTGCCGGTCCACCAGTCACGCACAGCATTCGAACTTTGCGATGGTGGAAAATTTCGTTCGCCGATTCAATGGTTGGGTTTCCGATAATCGTGATCAGGTTTTCAATTCCGATCTTAGCAGCAATTGCTTTATTGAATTCTCGAACTCCTTCGCAAGCAATATTTCTACCAGATGGATGTGGGTTGAAAATGATGCTGTTCCCGGCAGCAACCATGTTAACGATGTTGCCTGCCAAAGTTGGCAGCGAATGAGTCACAGGTGTGATGGCACCGATCACTCCGAACGGTGCTCGCTCTTCAAGTGCAATCCCGTGGTCACCACTAAAGCAAGTCGGACGCAACCACTCGGTGCCTGGAACATCTTTGATAATTTTCAGCTTGGCAATTTTGTGATCGAGTCGACCGATTTTCGTCTCTGCGAATTCTTTGGTACCCCATTCTTCAGCACGCTGTTCGCACATCGTTTTGACGATGTCGATCACGGTGGCACGGTCGGCAATCGTCTGCTTGCTCAATTGCAAAAAAGCATTGTGAGCCGCAGCGACGGCTTCATCGACCGAATCAAAGACTCCATAATTGCCACCACCGCCGTCGTTCACGCTCGAAGCGGAAACACTCGATGCGACACCGTTCGAGACGACTGGGATACCGTTAGGATTCGTAGTGACACGCTGTCCGCCGTTAACTTGCTGAGGCGATTTCCCCAGTTCGGAAAGAACTTCTTCAACGACGGCTCGGATAGTAGTTTCAGTTGCGTTCATTATAAAAATTCCCGATTGGGGATCGTGATGTAAAAAGAGCGTTTAGCCGGACACTTCAAGTGTCCGGCTAAATGTAATTTTCTACTTTCCGTTTTCGTAAATCGAACTCTCAGCAACGCGAACGTTGTCCACGATGCCGATGATGGCGCAATCGATCGGAAGTGTTTTTGTATCTTCGGTAAAGCGAGCGCTTGACCCTTGCACGATCAGAACGACTTCGCCTTCGCCAGCACCAACGGCATCGACGGCGATGAACGTCCGTCCTGTCGGCTTGAGCGAATCTTTCTTCGCTTCATCAATCCGCAACGGTTCCACAATAAACAACGTTTGACCAACCATAGAGTTGACCTTGTGCGTTGCTGTGACGTTGCCAGTAATTTTCGCTAGAAACATGATGTGTTCGCTAAGGGTTGAGAGTTGAGGCGTTTATCGTTGAGCATTTCTCAACGCCTCAACACTCAACGAGTTCCGCTGTCTGTCTTGCCACGACGAGTTCCTCATTCGTTGGAACGGTCCAGATTTGGACCTTGCTTTCATCTGCGGAAATGAGTCTCTCGCCACCTCTTTGCTGATTTTTTTCTGCATGTAAAACAATGCCTGCGTAGGTCATTTCTTCGCAGACTTTGGTGCGGATGACATCGCTGTTTTCGCCAATCCCTCCGGTGAAAACGATGGCATCTGCACCGTTCAAAACTGCCAGATACTGACCGGCGTAACGTTTGATATCGGCAGCGTAGACGTCAATTGCGAGTTGTGCTTTTCCATTTCCGTTGGCGGCAGCCTCTTCGATATCTCGACAATCGTTCGAGACACCACTGATGCCGAGTAACCCGCCTTGACTGGATAGCTCATCGAGTAGCTCATCGTAATCTTTGCCTGTCAGTCGTTTGACGAGGCGAAGTGCAAATGGGTCGAAATCTCCGACACGATTGTTCTGAGGCAATCCAGATTGTGGAGTCATTCCCATTGATGTCGACTGTGACTCGCCGCCTCGCATCGCACAGACGGAACTGCTGCCGCCCAGGTGGCACGAGATAATTTTCGCATCGTCGTTGTCGAGCAGTTGAGCCATTCGTGTTCCGATGTATCGATGACTCGCACCATGGAATCCCCAACGGCGAACTTCGTACTTTTCCGTCCATTCACTTGGAATTGCATAAGTGCGATACTTCGCAGGAATCGTTTCGTGAAACGCTGTTTCCAGTGCCGCCACAAGTGGAATGTTCGGAAACGATGCTTGTAACTGCCGCATCGCACGGACATACGGTGGGTTGTGAGCTGGAGCCACATCCGCAAGGTTCTCCATGGCTTCCAGAAGTTTGTCGTTGACAAGTCGAATACCGCTCAACTTGCCAGCGAACACGGCTTTGAAACCAATCGCAGTCACTTCATCAACGGATTCCAAGCAACCGAATTCAGGATCAGTCAACTGGTCGAGGCACATCTGCACAGCGGCAGCGTGATCCGAAATACGCTGTTGCTGTTCGGAAGAGTGAGTCCCGATTTCGACATCGCAATTCGAGTCTGCATCTTCGCCGATACGATCAATTCCTCCACGTGCTAACTGTTCTTCTGTTTCCATATCGAACAGTCGGTACTTGAAGCTTGTCGATCCTAGATTTGCAACGAGTATTTTCACGTATGCCTCCGGCATTTGGTCTAGTGTCTAGGGTGAAAATCCCCCAGACTCTAGCCCCTTGTCTCTAGACCATTTTTTAGAACTTATCCATGAGTCCATCTGCAGGTCGGGGCAGAATGTGAGCGCTAACGAGTTCGCCAACTTTTGATGCGGCGGCAGCGCCGGCATCGACGGCGGCGCGGACGGAGCCGACATCACCTTTGATGATTGTGGTGACATAAGCACCACCGATTTGGACCTGTTTCACAAGTGAAACATTGGCCGATTTCAGCATTGCATCCGACGATTCAATCGTCGCGATCAGGCCTTTAGTTTCGACCATTCCTATCGCTTCATTCATCGTGTTTCCTTGATCAAAAAGTGTCTGTTGTGTGAGCGTGGTCACTTACGTTTCCTCCAATAATGAGGATGGACCAGTCCAGTAACGTTAATTACTTGGAGCCTGCTTTCTTGGAAGGCAGGATCGCCACGAGTTCTTCGTGTGGTCGTGGAATGACCTGAACACTGACAACTTCGCCAATTTTGCTGGCAGCGGCAGCACCTGCATCAACGGCTGCTT
>JAJDEL010000631.1 GCA_029259835.1 Planctomicrobium sp.
CACACTCCCGGTGGCCTGTCAAATCCGGCTGTTGCTAAGAAAGTGAAACGAGCCAGCGAATTGCTGAACAAATACGGTAATCTCCTCGTCGAAAAGAAACTGCTCTCACTATGATTCCCGCAAATCAAACTCAAAAAATGTGGCGCAGTGCTCTCAACAGAGGCACCGCTGAACGCTCAGTTCGCCGTGTACCGGCGTCGGCAAACTCGCTGGGGCGAGTTGTGCCCGCAGTCTGGACGACTGCCAGCCTCGCCTCGGCGGCGAGTCTCGGGAGCAACCCAGCTAGGGCTGGGTGCGCTCCCATTGCCTCCGCTGGACGCTCCGTCTTCCCCGGCTTCCTGAACGTCAGCCGGGGAGGACGATTTGGCGCATTTCTGACGCCAAAGTTACGCATCCATCACTGCATCCATGGTGACCGCCTTGAACGCAGGTCTGGATGCAGCGCAACCGTTGTGCATGACGTACGTTCGGTTGCAATTCTGCCGCCAGTGTCTGGTGCCCGTAGTCGCCAACACTTCCTCAAACAGCTGTGCAGAAAACGCTCGGCCTGGCTGGGCTACGGGGTGGCCCCGCTACGGCGCTCACTCTGGTATGGGAGGAGCGATGACTGACCAGAATCCAAAACGGAATTCAAACTGTCCACCTGATGATCGTTCCGATCATCAGGCAAGCATTTGGATCAAACGGAGACACTATCGAGTCTTGGATGAGTTGGGGTTTCGGCATCGTCCAAGATTTCTAGTCCACGACTCGGCATCGAAATGTCGACGTTTGATCCTGCGATTGCCCAATGATGCGGCAACCACTCAGCATTTGCAAGTTCTTCGCCGACTTTCACAATCGAGTTCTCTCCCTCAAATCATCGATACTCAGATTCAAGGGGACGATCATCTCGTCGTATTGAGTTGGACTAATGGTGTTGACTTGGGAGATTATTTTCAAAGAGTGAAACGTGGAGCCGTGGTCACTCCCTCTGCCTATGAGTCACTACGTCTGGTCCGCGGTCTCACGCATGGCCTGTTTCAGCTGCATCAACACGCTCAACTGATTCATGGTGACCTCAAACCTGAAAATCTCATTCTCACGCGCAAACCGTCGTTTCTGGCGATGATTGATTTCGGGAGTGCATGGCAAGTGGAGCGTTCGGTCTCTCGTCAACAAGGAGACGGAACCAGTCTCGTCTACGCAGCTCCGGAATTGTTAAGTCAAAACTCTTTGTGTGATGGACGATCCGACCAGTTCGCGGCCAGTGTCATCCTCTATCAGTTGTTGACCGGGGTCGTTCCTTACAACAGTCTCGGTGGACAGGCAGGGCTGGATCAGTATCGAGCACACTTCGAAAATAAGCCGACACCTCCCAGCCAAACTTCGCAGGCAATGCAAACCTTGCCCAAGTCTCTCGCACACGAACTGGATTACGTTGTCCTCACGGGGACACGGCTTGATCCGGATTCACGTTTCCAAACGACATCCGCCTGGCTGGATGCCATCGAAACTCTGTTTCTGAAATTCAAGTTGAGTCAGGTCAAAACTCCCCTCAGTTCCTGGCAACGATTCATTGATCGTCTGGCGAACATCGTCGCACCAAAATGCTGATCCCTGAGAACCACACATTCCCAACCCTCGAAAGATCATGCCAAAGAACTCTCTGAATCAGTGCTCTGATCTGGTCGTGGTAGATCCTGTCAAACTGCAATGGCACATGCGTCGCACCTCGACCTGTAAGTCAAAGTTTGCGGATCAGATGGATATCGGAAGATCATCGCTCTACCGGATGCTGGGCGGGACCGCTGTGCGACGCTCCACGGTCGAATTTCTGGCGGAGCAACTGCAAACCTCAGTGCAAGATCTTCTGACATCGACCGAGGTCGAGTTCAGTCCAGAGGAAATCACAAGTGCCTGGCATGACCCGGAGTGGGAAGTCATCCCTGAAACACTCATGCCATTAGTTCCCATGTCAAACGGTCTTGTCATGCGGGTGGCGAAAGTGCGGCATCGAGTTCTTCCGGGTGAATTCGGTCGGGGTAAAGTGTATGACATTCGCGGGATGCCCTCCGTGGTCCGACATCGTTGCCGTGAAGCCCTCTCTCGACATGCCACGATTTGTCGACAGTTGCGAGATTCTCCATACATTGCCAGGAACCTGACGCTGAGCACCTCTTGTGACGAAGGTGTCTGGACGAGTGTCGATGAATGGTTTGAGTCTGAGTCGCTGGAACAACTTCTCGTTCGCAATCCGCTCCCCCAAAAACAACTCCAGACGGTGATGACCGCCGTTGCTGCCGCGATTGAAACTCTTCACGAACACCAGATTGTCGGTCGCGAACTGCACCCCAGTCGAATTCTCGTTCAAAACGACGCTCGAATTGTCATCACAGACCTGGAACTTGCGAAACTTCTGGAAGTTGAGGGGAGCGTCTCCGATGACTGGCAACGTAATCACTATCGAGCCCCGGAAGTTTCTGCGGGAGAATCACATCCGCAGGCAGATCTTTTTTCGTTTGCACGTATTTACCTTCACGCTGCGACCGGTGTCTCATTTGAAGAAGATGTGAATGAACGCGGACTGCTTGAAGAATTGAAGTTGCCAAGTCAACTCCACAAGTCACTGCTGTCCTGTCTCTCACCAATTTGGCAAGACCGACCGGAGTCCATTTCCATCATCCGGGCTCTGCTCAATTCTTAAAAGGAAATTTCAATGTTGGAGACTCAGGAATCGCTTGCGAATCTCGTTGCTCAGTGCTCAATTGAACTGGAAGACAAACAGGCCCCTTTTGTTGGAGTCCATACACTCAGCGAATTCGTTTATTGTCCACGTGCAGGAATCATCAGTGCTGAGAGCACGCACGATGACCCAGGCTGTGAATTTCAGCAGGCACCATCTTTGGGCGGATTGCCCATGCACGATCTGGATCAAATCCGCAACGCAATTGAACAAATATTCAACCAAATCAAGATGCCGATTGCAGTGAATCTTGGAATCTGGTTGGTCACGCTCTATTTCTGTCTCGCGTTTTCACCGATGTTATTGTTGTTGTTTCTACCGACATTGTTTTTCACTGGGCGTTGGCTGGTGATCCTGTTGCGTCACTACCAACTCCTCAAGCAGCGACTGCACATCGCCGAAAACGCCGCGGTGCAAGAACCCAATTGGACACTACAACACGCTCAGCCTATCAACTGGTGGTCGTTGATACGTGCGGGTTTTGTTTCAGTGGAAAAACAAGAATCGCTTTTCGATGAACCGTTACGAATCGCAGGAAAACCTTGGCGCGTGTTGCACCGTGGCAGCTGCGTCTATCCTGTCCTCAGAATCAGAGTCGATGGCAAGCAGCATGACGTACGTCGTGAAGGTCGACTGCGTCAGCAACAACTTGCCAGAATCGCCGCGTATGCCTATTTGCTCAATCGTTGTGAACGTGGAGACAGTTCCTGGGCCATTGTTCTGTTCGGCTGGTCTGATGAGGGCGTTGCCGTCCCTCTGACTGAACATGCCTGGAAAACTTTTCGATCCGGTCTCATACAAGCGAGGAAGGAACTGAGACTCTCTCAGGAAAATCCCAACAACACACCAGACTCGAACCATCAAACAACAGCCACAACCTTCCAACTCCACACTCGTCGACCACGTGGTTCAACCTACTAGCGACACTGCAATACGGTCGAGCCATCAAACAGCAGCCGCCACCCTCCCGC
>JAJDEL010000632.1 GCA_029259835.1 Planctomicrobium sp.
AAAAACTGATCAACGACTTGGAGAAGTTACTGGAGCAGGGTGGTCATGCAAACTCCGCAACCGAACTGACAAATAATTCTCGATCACAAAGCCAGGACGCTAGCGATCAAGGAAGTTCAAATAGTTCTCCAGGGACCGAAAGCGGTTCGACAGCCGGTCAGGCGCCGACCGCTGAGTTATCGCCAAAGGGAGAGATTGGCGATTTGAATCAACGTGAAAACTTCGCCGATGCGGTCTGGGGCCATCTCCCACCACGCGAACGTAACGACTTGCTACGAACCTACAGTGAGTCGTACCTCCCTGGCTATGAAGATCGCGTGCGGCACTATTTCGAAAAACTTGCCAAATTACGACGCACTCAGCCGAACAGGCAACCGAAAGAAAGCAGCCTCATCGATCCCACACAGCCTTAATCGTTCATTTCAGATGAACGGCTAAACGAATCAATTCAGAATCACTCGGATTCGTCGCTGTGTATCAACTTTCGATAGATGTCCCATTTGTTGCCCTCTTTCACTGAGATGATCAGCAGCCACGCGTTCTCATCACTGGAATCGAGAATCGGGAGATCTTCAAGGTAATCATCGCACTTCGGAGAAAGCTGCGAGACGACCGAATAGATCCCTGCCTCCTGCCGCAGGGCAGATGCCGTCAAAAAACTGAGAGAGGGGGGTGTATCGTCGACATAAACAAGTTGCCCGTTCACCTTCTTGAGAGTGCCGGCACCGTTGTACGGATCATACGAGCCGTACGGATCCACAAAAATTTCGCCGCTGCCGCATAGGTTGATTTGGTTGCCTGATTTGCTCAAACCATCACTGCGAATCAGTTGTGCATGTACTACTTCTCCAAACGAATCTTGAATCCGCCGGACCAGTTCCAGGTGCGTGCTACGGTCAGTCGGGTTGATTGCCTGAGTCCAGTCGAAGCCAGACTCTTCTTTCGTTGCTTTGCTGGGAATGCGAACCTTGCGCACCATTTCTGTTGACCACTTATGAACCCTCTGCACCAGTTGTGCATCGACCGGAAATCGACCGCGGTACACTGGCGGAGTTTCGTCTCGGCTTGGACGACCTTGGTTTCCGTAGCGATGATAACTGACTCCCAACTGATAAGGGTCGATAGGAATGATCAGTTCTCGCTTGGCATCAATCGCCAACTCTCCGGAAGACGAAGGGATAATTGTGGCTAACTCATTCTCGCGAGCAATCAACCCCTGATCCGTAATATCCCGAATGACGACTCGTCCGCCTTTGTCGTTTCCTTTCATTTTGTAATTCGCCGCGAGAATCGCCCCGGCAGTAAACAGCACTGTAACGACCGGGAAGAAAACCCACGTGTATTTGCGGAGTCCCAACGATCCCAGAAGAATGTAATCGAGCGGACCAATTGCCAGGATGTATAAAATGAGCGTCACGCCCATGACCCAGAGGGGCAGCACTTGCATCTCTTCTGGAAATGTTTCTTCCAGGAGTCCCGTTCCACTCCCTGTTGGAGTCGTCCGAAAGCGACGAGTGAATTGCTGTAGACCAGGGTCATTCACACTGGTGAAGTTCCTGTTATTCGATACAGTGTAACGCTCAGCAGGTTCCAGTGACCATTCTCCGTTCACCGAATTCAGAATTTCTGCCTGCTGCTCACGACGCACTTTCCAAAGATGAATAAACATTCTGCGAATCTGTTTCTCTGCGTAATGATCATCGAATCTTGGTGAGTTTGGATCGACTCCAGCCACAACTCTTCCCAGTCCACAACGCCGCAGGAGAGGATTTTCCGTCGAGCGATTCGCGAACTGCAATGTTCCATCACTCAGTTGATATGCCAACGGCGAATCTGGCTTGGCGTTCAAGAAATCGTTAAGCAGTCGACTGCGATCAGAGGAGAGCTTCTCTCGTTCATCCAGAAAAACAGCAACACTTCCTCCCCCGCGACACCACGCGAGCAAAGCACGGCACTGCCGGTCGCTGAGTTGGGAGAAAGTACTCCCATGCAGAATCACCAGATCAGAGACACAATAATCAAGCGGTTGATTCGGAAAATCCTGAACGTTTAAAGGTCTCGAGAATGTGATCACTGGTCGAGATGAAGGCCGACTGGAACGGTATTCTGGCATACAGCGTTCCAGGACAAAGTGTGATGCAATCTCTTTGTCTTGAGCAGTTAAGACCTCATCACCAGCCGTTGCGATTGTGATCACACAAGAACGGCGACTGGCTCCTGGAAGCCGCAACACTTTTTCTTGAAGAGCAAAGGCGCGTCCATCGTCCGTCACGAAGGTCGGGTAGAAATCGAAATCCGTTTGCCAAATTCCGGATGGCGGCGGCTGCACCAGAAACTGCATGGTCTGCTCACCTCTTGTAACGAAGAGGTCTTCGAAAAGAAATGTGGAGACCAGGCTCCCACCATTGACAGTGACCAACTGACATTTCAGGTCACCAGCGATGCCAGCTTTGTTCCCAAAATAACTCACGTTCATCAGCAGTGAAATAGGACCGCCACTGCGGTTCGTGTTCGATGCGACATCAAGCTCTACCATCAAAGGAAGTTTGTCTGCTTGGGAAAAGCACTGTTGTGGTGCGACCAGAAAAAACAAAACGAGAGTGAGAAGAGTTGTTTTCGAAATGTTCTCTAAGACGCTTCGCATGATAGCATTTTTCGAATAAGTGTTCGCGTTTTGCCTCGTGGAACTTAGCGTACTATTGCTGAAAACCGTTTTCCGAGGGCACAGGAAAGAGCAACCTGCTCTAGTCTGGGATCCCCGATGGTTTCTTTTGGAAATACCACCACTCCACTAACAAAATCACGAACGCAAATGACGCAAACCAGGTCCAGAGCGGTTTATCTGTCAGCAGTCGTTCCCCTTCTGCTTCAACGGAGAGTTCGTTAAATGTAATCGTGTCAACCGTTTCCAATTTCGTTTCGGTAGCGTTTAGCAGTCCAACGCCAACCTTTGAAATCAGTTCCCCACCGTCTCGAATTTCATATTCACCGGCCGTGATTGCTGAAATCCCTTTGAGAAGACCTTTCTCGTTTGTCGACCGCCGTTCGTGTTTTCCATCTGGAAGGGTCACTCGATAAGATTTTTCTTTCGCCAGTTCCATTGCTGGAAGAACACCTGTCGCTGGTGCACGCAGTTCGGTGAGTGAGGCGCGCTGCATCGCTTCGGTCATGATATTCGCAACCAAAACTGGAAACCCGACACGATACGGCAACGTAGAGCGATCCGTGTGAAACAACAGAAAGTATTTGATCCGAATTCCATCGCGTTGACTGAGAATCAACGGACCACGATTTCCATGTGCCAGGATTTTGTAGCCCAGTTCTTCGATGTGAATGTCCTCGACTCCCTCATTTTTCAGAGGCAATTCCGAGATCACAACATCCTTCAGTTGAACATGCTGCAAAATTTGGGCATCCCGCTGCCAATCGACAACTTCGGCGGATTCATCTTCGATTCGTACAAGAGTTTTTAAATCTTTCGGGACAACGCCAATGAAAACAGAAACACCAGCAGGCTTGCCGACATCGGCAGATTGATCTGAGATGAGAAGATCATAATCGACGGCGTTCTCGCTGCCATCGGCGAGCGGAAAGACATCGACACCTTCCAG
>JAJDEL010000633.1 GCA_029259835.1 Planctomicrobium sp.
CTGGCTCCAAGTTTTGCCGAAACGACAGTTTGGGGAGAAGATCGCAATGTGATTGCCATCATTCGAGGTGGAGGGGGTCATGCGTGGATCTCAACGAGTGAGGATTTTGGCGAAACGTGGTCAGAAGCCAGGCCAAGTAACCTGCCCATGCCGCGTGCGAAAGCGTATTTGGGGCAGCTTTCAACGGGTCAACTCTTTCTCGTTTCGAATTTCATCAATCGAGACCATCTTGTCATTTCGGTTTCCAAACCTGGAGAGATGACGTTTGAAAAAATGTGGCGAATTCGCTCCGGAAAATCTGGGCCGCCACGCTATCCCGGCAAGGCAAAAGGAAAGCAGTGGTCGTATCCGTATGTATCTGAGATTGACGGAAAATTATTCGTTGTTTATTCCGTCGGGAAAGAGGATTGCGGGCTGTCGATTCTTCCACTGGATTCACTTCGCATTGAAAATTCTGGCTCGCTGAAGCCCTGAATGTGAGTGGATTTTTTCTTTATTTGGCACGATGGCACGCGATTCGGGAATCGTTTCAAATTGATGTTTCCTCGACTTGCCGTGAACGATACGGTTTGCGAAGAATTCATCTTCGACGTACCCCTGAGTAGTGAATGTTCGTTTTCAACTTGCATGTGACAAGCACCTTGGGCCTGCTATTGGCGTTTTCGCTCGTGGCTGGGTTGCTAGCGGATTTGATTCACCTTCCCAAGGTGACTGCCTATCTGACCGTGGGAATTATTCTTGGTCCGAGTTTTCTCGATATCATTCCTAAAGAACATTCTCATGCTTTTGATCCGATGCTCAAATTGGCGATGGCACTCGTCTTGTTCAATTTAGGTTGCCAGTTTTCTTTAAGTCGGGTCCGAATTATCGCGAAACGAGGCTTGGGACTCGCGGCAGGTGAGTTGCTCTTTACGTTTGGCATTGTCACCGGTGGTTTGATCGTATACGGCTATTCCGTCGAAGGGTCCGTTCTATTAGGGACACTCGCCCTGGCAACGGCGCCTGCAACAACGGTTCTGGTACTCAAGGAGTTCCGCTCGGAAGGGACAGTCACAGATAAAACTGGATTCCTGGTTGCCGTCAACAATTTTGCTTCGATTGTTGCTTTCGAGTTTGCGTTTTTGATCATTTTACTGTTTCGCGGAGGGGGTGAATCATCTCCGTTTGACCAACTTGGGTTACTCACTGGGAGCATCGTTGGATCGATTATTTTGGGAGCCATCGCTGGCCTTCTGGTGAGTTTTGGGTGCGGGCTCATCTCCAAAGGACGCTGGCTGGTCTTGCTCGTTGCGGCAACGACGTTTTGCCTGGGGCTGTGCGAAACGCTCCATCTCCCTTACATGTTGACTTTTCTGGTCATGGGAGTGACTGTCGCAAATACGTCTGAATTCAACAAACGAATCGTGGAAGAACTCGATCACCTGACAGGTTTACTGTGCGTTCTGTTTTTCGCTGTTCACGGAGCTGAACTCGACCTTCATGCATTTATCACGACCGGGGCCATCGGAGTGATCTACATCGCTTGCCGAGTTGTCGGGAAATGGTTGGGAATATATTCCGCAGCAAAGATCATGAAGCAACCTGAAGAGGTGAAACACTGGCTCGGAAGTTGCCTGTTAGCACAAGCCGGGGCAGCGATAGCACTCTCGACAATCGCGGCACGCCGCGATCCAGAGTTGGGTGGTCAAATTCAAACGATCATCCTGGGAACGGTTGTCTTCTTCGAAATTGTTGGTCCATTGGCAATTCGCTATTCATTACTGCAATCTGGAGAAATCCCCCTTGCTGAAGCGATTAGCCATACGAATAAAACACTTCTGGGACAATTTCGAGATCTCGTCGACCGGCTCAGGATTGGCATGCGATCTGTTCCGCTGACGACACCTCCTGATGATCTGACAATTGAAATTCTTGTTCGCAAAGAACGTGGAATCGAAGAATCAGCCAGCTTCGATGAAGTCATCGAGCACATCGAGCATAGCCATGATAATACGTACCCTGTCATCGACGAGTCAGGGACCGTTGTTGGCACGATCAGTTATCCTCAACTTAGTAATGCGATGTTCGACAAAAGCGTAAATCAGTTGATTCGCGCGGAAGACCTTGCAGTTCCGACCAATATTCTGTTGCACCCGGATGATACTGTCGCACAAGCCTTGGATGTCTTTGATAACGTTGGGGACGACTGCCTTCCAGTTGTTGAGAGAACTTCACCGCATTTATTCGTCGGCATTCTGCGCCGAACCGATCTTATGCATTTGTTGATCAAGCAACAAAAGAGTTCTTAGTACGGCTTAGAAGCCTCTACCAAAGAAATGAATTTCCTCGTGCCGCTTAGGCAAGGGAAGATCGTGACTCAAGTGCAAAATGTGAAGAGGGACGGAGCTATGTAACGGGAGCCGGCTTGAACGCGATCAAGAACATCCATCTTCTTCCTGGAGTGTAATGAAAGCTTCCATGAATACGGAGTATTCATCCTGGCAGCAAGGACATAACTCGAGGTGAACTTTGATTGCGATCAATTGTTCGCAAGGAGTTAATCCTTGTAAATTCTCTTCGGCATACTGCGCAATATGTTCCAAGCACTGGTCACAGTCGATGGAATCGTTTTGTGTTGTTGAAACGAGGTGCAGCAGCTTATCGAGTTTATTGTTTGACAACCCCATCGTTATGCTCCTCCTGCCAGAATGCCTTGGATTTCTTCACCGGAAACACCGGCCGACTCAAAGGCATTTTTGAGTTTCATACGAGCGTCATGCATCATTTTGTAAACGGCATTTCGATTTGTCCCCATTCGATCCGCAATTGTTTCGACCGGCATCCCTCCCAGGAGTGCGTGAATGACAGTCTGTTGCCGCTCGGTGAGTTCCGTATCAATTCGCCGACGCAACTCGTCGTAGAGAGCCTGTTTGTCCATTTGATCTGCTGTTGAAACATTGTCGGCATCTTCGAGTTCGAGAGACAATCCGTTCTCCCCAACAATTTGTTCCAGAGAAACATCCTTGAAGTGCCGGCGTCGCATTTCGCCAATTGCTGTGCGAACGGCAATCGCCATTGCCCATGTCGTGAACCGACTGCGGCCTTCAAACGTGTTTAAGCTCGCCAGAATTCGCAGAAGAGCGTCCTGGACGATATCCTCAACGAAAGCGTCATCGACTCCGCGATTGCTGAGAGATTTTCGCAAACCCCGAACGAGAATTTCGCGGAGCTGTGAGATCGCTTCGTCCCGAATCGCCCCTTCGGAACTGAGTCGTTGAGTCCAGTCCGTTGTTGCCACCATGTCCTTCTTCTTTTATGAACGTGAATGAGTAGATGATCGCATCTCTGAGATCTAAAGTGAAGCGACCTCTCAGTTCAATTCTTCATCCACTGCTCAACGTTGTCGCTTCCTTCAAGGTATCCGAGTGATTGCAAAAACTCATCTGCGGCGGTGAGTGTTCGGGCAAACGGCTTGTTCTCGTTTCTACCGAAGTTGAAAAAGCCGTGCGGGTAGCCTTCGTAGAGTTTTAGATTGCAGCGATTACCAGCCTTGATCATTTGTTTGTGGAAATACTTTGATCCTTTCAGCAGAAAATCCTCTGTGCCGAAAAACATGATTGAAGGTGGTAATCCCGAACGGGCTTGATGTCCAGGGGAAAGATTCTTCGGATCGGTTCCCATACGTTTCGCGAGACCACCATCTTCGGCCAACTTGTCTTTCGGGAGTGGTTGCTGGCCATTGAATGGTGCCAGAGTCACGGCAGGATTGAACAAGACCATGGAATTCGGAAGTGAACTGATCGTCAAGTCTTCACCAGGTTCTTCGAATCCTTCAATAATTCCAGTGCAGGCTGCAACATGACCGCCTGCCGAACCTCCTCCGGCAGCAACGCGATTCGGGTCGATGTGGAATCGTTTTGCGTTCTTTCTCACCCAGCGAATTGCAGATTTTCCATCCTGAACGCACTCAGTTGCAGTGGTCCCATGCTTTCGTGAAACACGATAGTCCGCCGTCATCGCGACCATCCCGCGAGATGCCAGGTAGCGACACTGCTGCTCGAATTGCTTCGGAGAACCTGCTCTCCAACCACCACCAAAAAAGAATACAATCGCCGGTCGCGGAGCTTCAGACTTTTCTTCAGGCTGGAAGATATGAATCTTCAAGACATCGTCACCAATAGTTTTATAAACCTCTGCCGTAGAACCTTTGAACTGCAAATCATTATTCGGGTTCTTTGAATCCGCAGCAGATAAAGGAACCGAAAGTGCTGCTAACGTCACGACAAGTATGGGAGTGATTTTGTTCATGATTGGAATTTCGATTGCTTGGCTGGACAAGAGAGACATCTATCTCTTCTTCTTAAATGATGGATGAGGTGCTGCAACGCCAGGGATTCGTTCTCCGGTCACTCGATGAAAACCGTCAGGTGTGATTTGATCAACACCTGGAAAATGGTCTTTCGTGTCTGATTGCCACTGCGTGAGCATTCCCATGTGATCAAGTCCGGTGAGTTGATTTTTTTTCGTTCTGTATTCGTTCGACAAGAGATTCGTTAGGCAGTGCGGGTCTTTGATGATGTCGTAGAGTTCTTCACTCGCCCTGGGGACTTCGAAGACAAGTTCCGCTGCAGGATCGAGGTCTCCGATGCTGTGAAGTCGTTTCATTTCGTCATAAGTCGGAGAACGGACCGCATCGGCAGGAGGTGTTGATGCCAGTTCCGGAACCCAATTGCGGACGTAACGATACTGCTCCGTACAGACACTTCTCTCAAAAGCACGATAGTCATGCCAGTTATGTTCTGAGTAGACCATCGATTGTGTTTCTGCTTTCGAGTCTCTGAGGATCGGCACGAAAGATTTTCCTTGAAATGACTCCAACTGCGACGCTTCCGCAAGCTGAATCAGGGTCGGCGCAATGTCGATAGTGCTCACGAGGGAATTCGAAACCGTTCCTGGTTCTACGATTGGAAGATACCGAATGATGAATGGCGTCTTCACGCCATCTTCGAGGACAGTTGTCTTGCAACGCGGAAACGGACGACCATTGTCGCTAATGACGAGAATCAACGTTTCGTCTAACACTCCTTGAATTCTCAGTTCATCGAGAACTTTCCCGATGTATTCATCAAAGCGACCGATTTCGTCGTAGTACAAAGCAAGGTCTTCTCTGACTTTGCTGGTGTCCGGGAAAATCGGCGGGACGCGAACGTCGGCAACCGTGTGTGGTGGGTCAATGGCGCCTGGTTTGTAAGCTCGATGAGGGTCCGTTGCTGCCAACCAGAAAAAGAACGGTTTGTCCATCGGGCGGTTCTTGACCACATCGACCCAATCTCCTTCACCGCCAGGACCACCACCTGTTTTGACCAAATCCATTTGTGGAATGACAGCGTTGCCGAGATGCCATTTCCCGACGGATGCCGTGTAGTAACCTTTCTCTCGAAGCGGCGTTGTGAAAAGTGTTTGACTTGCAGGCAGCGGCAGATGAAGTTCGCCTGCCCCGGTGGAATGTGGGTAACGACCAGTGAGCATTGAACAGCGGCTCGGACTACACGATGAACAGGTTAAATACGCTCGGTCAAAACGCATCCCATCTCTTGCCAGACTATCCATGTTCGGCGTCTTAATCGTGGGATGCCCATATGCACCGCAGTCGTCCCAAGCCATGTCATCGGCGACGAAGATGATAAAGTTCGGAGCCGCGAACAAAACACTCGACATAAACGCCGACAGCAAGACGGAGAGTATAATTCGCTTCATCAATTTGTGATCCATGGAGGAGAGTCGTTGAAAAACTGGTAAGAGTTCAACTCAAAGGAAGATCCGCGAATGAACGCGAATACTTCTGTAGACAGAAAAAGAGAACGCGGATGCCCACGGATAATACGGATTTTCACGGATCTGTCTGACGAACCGTTGAAAGGTCTTCAACAGAACAAGAGAAATCCGTAACAATCTGTTTCATCTGTTTCAATCCGTGTTCTTTGATGAACAAATTGTGGAGAGCTGTCTATTTCAAACCTTTCACAATATCCATGATCTTCTGGCTGTCTTGAGCGGCGTTGACCTTTTCGTTTTTGTAGGCCACTTTGCCGTTCTGATCGACAACGAATGTCCAACGCTTGGTTGTCACTCCACGTGTCAAGATTTCTTCTTTTCCATCAATTTCACGAGTGATTGACTTTTCCCCTTTCGTAAACGGGACACCAAATGCCGTTGCGACGATTCCTTTCGGATCAGCAAGCAGTGCGAAGTTCAGGTCGTGAACTTTTTTGAACAGTTGGTGGTTTCGCACGGTATCTCCACTGACACCAACAACTTCAACTCCAACATCTTTCAGCTTTCCAAGATCATCGCGGAAGCCACAAGCTTGTTTCGTACAGCCGCCTGTCATATCAGCCGGGTAGAAGTAGACCACGACTATTTTCTTGCCAAAGTGATCGCTCGCTTTCCAGTCACTGCCAGAATCGTCTTTGACAGTAAACTCCGGAGCCTTTTCGCCAACCTTCAGACTGAAGTCGATGGCAAAAGCGGTTTGAGACAGTAGTGCAAAGGTCACAATTGCAGACAAAGTATTCTTCATGTTCATTCTCCAAATTCAGGGTGGGATGATCAGGGGGGAAACATCGAGGATACGCTTCCCGGTGGCGACTCACAAGTGTTCAATGATATGATTCACGGTTTAGCCACACACTTCAAGTGCGTGGCTAAACATCTTATTTTTCATACCTCGTTCTAGAATCTACGAGTAGACGAACATGGCAGAAAATAAAACTCAAGAGACCGACAGCAGCGTTGATGCATTTCTGGCTGGCGTCGAAGACGAAGGTGTCCGAGAGGACTGCGAGAAACTCATTGAAATTTTCCAAAAGATCATCAAGGCACCTCCGAAGATGTGGGGGCCAAGCATCATTGGATTTGGTAAATACCGCTACAAGTCTGCGGCTGGTCGAGAAGGTGACTGGATGCTTTCAGGCTTCTCGCCGCGCAAGAAAAACATATCCCTCTACGTGACGTGTAATCTCGACGAGTTCCCGGAGTTTTTGGAGAAGCTTGGGAAGTTCAAGCGGGGAAAGGGGTGCCTGTATGTGAAGCGGCTGGAAGATATTCATCTCCCGACACTTAAGAAAATGATTCGTAAATCAATTAAGGATCTGAAGGCAGCGGAGCCGAAGTGAATTCACTCCAGCGGTTCCAGCCCGACGCGGGGGCAAATTTTTAGCAGTGGGCAATCTGTACATTGGGGACGACGGGCGATGCAGATTTGGCGACCGTGGTGGATGAGTCGGTGCGAGTAGTTGATCCACTCTTTTTTGGGGAGCACTTCGCACAGTTCGCGTTCGATGATCTCCGGGTTTTGGCTCTCTGTCAGGCCAAGGAGATTCGAAATTCTACGTACGTGCGTATCGACAACAACGCCGCTGGGGATCCCGTATGCGGTTCCGAGTAAGACATTCGCCGTCTTCCGACCGACACCAGGCAACTTAATTAACTCTTCAACCGTCCGTGGAAGTTCACTGTCGTACTCCTCAACGAGCCTTTGTGCCATTCCACGCAGATTTTTCGCCTTGGCTCGGAAAAAGCCCAGCGATTTCACAATTTTCTCGACTTGTGACTGAGTCGCTTTCGCCAATGATTCTGCGTCTGGGAATTTCTGGAAGAGCTTGGGTGTCACAGAATTGACTCGCTCGTCAGTGCATTGTGCAGAGAGAATCGTCGCCGCTAACAGTTGAAACGGCGTTTCGTGCAGCAATGCGCATTCGGCGACAGGATAGCGTTTCCGCAGCCGAGTGATGACCTTGCGGGCGTGTTTCTTTCTGGCATCAATTGTATCAGGCATGGGCTGCGATCTGTTTCGAGTCTTTGACAGCAGGCTCTCAGTGTTTCGAAGCTTTCCGGAAAATGCAAATCTCTTCGGGAAATCGGTTAGACACTCCTCCGGCACCGGCGCTAGAATTCTTTCAATCAATACCATTTCGAATGTCTATTCAGACGATATACGGAGCAACAATGTCAATCAGCGGCGATGATCCACGGCTCGCCGAAGCGATTGAATTGTTCAACCGTCAGGAGTTTTTTGCGTGCCATGACGTGCTCGAAGAAATTTGGTCGGAAACA
>JAJDEL010000634.1 GCA_029259835.1 Planctomicrobium sp.
TTCGGTCACACCGTTCGTGTATTCACGGTAGTTGTAGTAAGCGTTTCCACCAAGAACCATGCCGCCCATATCTTGACGGTAACCGACTCCGACGTCGCCGCTCCAGTTCCCGGAGTCGTAGTTCACGTTGCCGTGACCATCGAGGAAGAGGATGCTGCTCGAATCTTCAATGACCGACATGAAAGCACCGGTGCGATAGTACCCGCGATGCACTCCAGGCTGATTTCCACTGACTCCGCCGCCTTCAAAACGAACAGCCGAATCGTTCAGAAATCCCCAGTCAATTTGCTGAGCATCGGCACTTCCGCCGAACATCGCCGCAGAGGCAAAAGTTGCGACAGCAAATGCCTTCAAAGATTTCATCGTCGGTAGAAATTTCATGAGACGGTTCCTTCGTCAATTGAGCGCAGCCCAACATATGTGCGCAGTTGTCAGTGAGAGCTGTTTCGTCAGCATCGGCATTCAAGCACCGCATTTGCGAATGATCATTCAGCATCTCTACCCGAACTGTCACATCCCGGATACCGCCTGCTGTACAGGCTTCCAAACCTACTCAAGTTAACACGAGATTCACTCTGACTCGGCAGAACTTGCCGCTGTGGAACTGAGATGATCAACTCAAAAGTGTAGTCTCGATGCCAAAAACAGTTGGCGCGTGGACTGGTTTCAAAAACATCTCAGAGGGATGGGGTATGACGGGTCCTCTTGAGGAATTCGCTTCGCTTGTTCCGATCTTCATCTGTCCACTAGAGGTGGAACATTCCTCAATACTCCTTGATCGCCCAGCGACTCCCGGCAATACGAACAATCGTTTTCAGAGTTGTCCGTTTTGGAGCATTTGTAAAGAAGTAAGCAATGTTATCAGGATCGGTCAATGAGCGGCGAACCAGGGATTTTGATTTATACAAAATGAAGAGATTACGCTGTTCTGTGTTTGAAGCTTCATCGCTGCAATCAAACGACTTTCGTGAAGTTGGATCGCAGCGAACGAGCTTTAAAGTGAATAAAACGAAAGCCCTGGGGAATGCTCCCGAGCTCGTTCCTCAGCAACAGACACTCTACGCTGCATTCTCTCATGCGAGTTGTCTTAAGCCGACAATGAATTCTAACCCACCTGCCGTTTATCAATTCGCACATTGTGATACGATCCTTTGATGCCGGATAAATCCCACGAAGCAACTGAGCGCGAGCGGTTTGAGAAGCAGTACCACGAAATTGCGGTGCTTGCTGGTGGGCTGGCGCATGAAATTCGGAATCCGCTTTCTACGATCCACATGAACCTGGAATTGTTGTTCGAGGAATTGGAGGAGTCGGTTGATCCGATTGCTCAGCGCGTTTTGCGGAAAATGAAAACGATCCAGGACCAGTGTGAAAACCTGGAAGACATTCTGGAAGCCTTCTTGCAATTCGCGCGGGCCGGGGAATTGCATCTGGAAGAAGTCAATCTGGTTGACGTCGTCAGTGAATTCCTTGAGTTTTATAAGCCGAAGGCTCAGGAACACAACATTGACGTTCGACCTCACTTCAGTTCAGACCTTCCGACTGTCCGGCTCGATCTTCGTCTGATCAAACAGGTTCTCACGAACCTCGTTCAAAATGCCCAACAAGCGATGCCAGAAGGGGGGTTGCTTGAGTTGCAAACGAGCCATCGAAATGACAGTGTTGTCCTGGAAATTATCGATACCGGTTGTGGAATGTCTCCTCAGGCTCTGGAGAAAATGTTTCAAGTCTTCTTCTCCACAAAACCGAACGGCAGCGGCCTGGGGTTACCGACGGTTCGTAAGATTGTCGAAGCACATCATGGGACGATTCAATGTGAGAGCGAACTGAATCGCGGTACGAAATTCACTCTCACGTTTCCGGTGCGACTAGAAGAAGAATTGGCGGGACAAGAGGTTAAGGATTGAACTCCGGTAGGGACCGCTTTGCGGACCATTGAGTGGAGCATCAGATTCCGACCCGCAGAGCGGACGCTGTGGTGGTTTCACCTCATTTCTCTCGAAATCCCGTTCTTGGTGGTCGGAATTCCAGGGAATTCACTGTTGTCGTGGAATTCGCGATTTACTTCTCTTGATGAGTACGTCTACAATCCGCGATCTTCGATGGAGGGAATTTCCCCATCCATCCATAAAACTCAGGAAAAGGTAGATGCTTTATGGCCAAAGAAGGGGCCATTGAAATGGAAGGCACAGTGCGCGAAGCACTGGCGAACACACAATTCCGCGTGGAACTGGAAAATGGGCACATTGTTCTCGCCCACGTTTCAGGAAAGATGCGCAAAAACTTCATTCGAATTGTCCCAGGGGACAGTGTCAAAGTTGAAGTTTCTCCCTACGATTTGAATCGTGGTCGCATCACTTATCGAGCTAAGTAAGCTTGATCTCGCTAATGTCTCAGCGTTTTCATGTTTGGAGATGAATTGTCAGATGAAGGTACGCGCCGATGCCTGAAGATCAGTCTGTAGAAGAATCACCTCAGGAAAAACCGTTCGTCCAACTCTTTACAGACGGGGCATGTAGCGGAAATCCAGGTCCAGGCGGCTGGGGCTTCATCTTGAAACATCCTGCGAGTGGGAACGAAAAAGAATCGAGCGGTGGCGAAAGCGAGACAACCAATAATCAGATGGAAATGATGGCTGTGATCAGCGGTCTCGAAGCTTTGTCTCGTTCTTCAAAAGTCGAAGTTGTCACCGACAGCGTCTACGTCGCCAAAGGCTCTCAAGAGTGGATGCCGAACTGGAAAAAGAACGGCTGGCGACGCAAGGAAGGCAAAAGCTGGAAGCCTGTGAAGAATGTCGAGTTGTGGCAACGGCTGGACGAGCTTCTCTCACAGCACGAAGTCCGCTTCACTGTCGTCAAAGGACATAGCGGTCACCCAGAAAATGAACGCTGCGATGAACTGGCAGTTGCGGCTGTACAACTGTACAAATAGACTCTGATTGTTTCTTTGTCAAAAGTTCCTAGTGATCGATGCCGGAACTCACACTCACCAGCGATGCACAGTATCTCACTGGCGTTGGCCCCCAGGGGGCCAAGTTGCTGCGCAAACTGGATATCGAGACCGTTGAAGATCTGCTGTGGACGTTGCCCAGAGACATCCTCGATTTTTCTCACGTCAGTGCTCTAGAAGACCTGAAGCCAGACGTGCCACAAACCGTGCGAGGAACCGTGGTTGACGTCGACGCGGAACAACTCCGCAACAATCGAACACTCACAGCCGTTCTTCTCGATTGCTCCTCCGATAACGTGCGTGGAATCTGGTTCAACCAACCCTGGATCATCAAAAGATTCTTTGAAGGGCAATCCGTTCTCTTTTCAGGCAAACCAAAACAAAGTCAGGGGCGTTGGGAGTTTTCGCATCCGGAAATTCAGTGGCTAGATGAGGACGAAGACCAGGATGTTGGCGGCTTGATCCTCACTCGATACAGGCTCACAGATGGGTTGAAAGTCCACCGACTACGGAAAATGATCGCTGCGGCTCTTGACGCCGCTGGCGATGAAATCGTCGATCCACTTCCGGAGGCATTCCGCAACAGGCTCAAGATGCCGCATCTGAACGATGCGATTCGCAAGGTGCACCAACCAGCAAGCAAAGATGAGTACGAAGGAGCGCGAAAACGAATTATTTTCGACGACCTCTTCGAGTTTCAATTGGGTGTTGCTTTACGTCGGCGTGCCTGGCGTTCGCGACAGAACGCTCCGTCATTCGAGACAACTGCGAAAATCGATGCCCGCATTCGTCGGCTCTTTCCGTTTCAGTTCACGAACGGGCAAGACCAGGCGATTCGAGACATTGTCTCAGATTTCAAGTCTGACTACGCGATGCATCGCCTGCTTCAGGCAGACGTCGGTGCCGGAAAAACCGTCGTCGCGATTTATTCGATGCTCGTTGCGATCGCGCATGGGTATCAGGCAGCAATCATGGCTCCGACGGAACTGCTCGCGAATCAGCATTGGAACACATTGGCCGAAGTTCTCGGAGAAAGTAGTATCGAAAAAGAACTGCTCACTGGCAGCTTGACACCAAAGCAACGCAAGCGAGTTCTCGAAGGGATTGCTACCGGGTCAACACAACTCATTGTCGGGACTCAAGCGCTGATTCAGGAAGGCGTCCAATTCAAAAATCTCGGCATGGTCGTCATTGACGAGCAACACAAGTTCGGCGTTGCGCAGCGTGCACAGTTCTCGACAGAGGACGGTCCACCTCCACACGTGCTCGTGATGACGGCGACTCCGATTCCG
>JAJDEL010000635.1 GCA_029259835.1 Planctomicrobium sp.
TGCACACGAAACTCTGGAACGCGAACAGTTAGAAGAAATCCTCGAAGACTGGGATGCAACCGGATACTCACGTCCCACCTAGCCTACTTATAAGATGGAACTTGTGTGAACTTTCTTGGCATCTGATCGACGAACTTCAGATTGATTGGGCTGTTTTCTCGTCCAGTTTAGTTGGCATCAAAAACGACTTCTGCGTTGAACTTGCAAGGGTGAATGGGGTTGTTTTTTCGACAAACCACTTAATCATGCAGAGGTGTTTGTTGATGTTCGCCAAATGTTGAGTGGGGCAATTCTCAGTGCTACTTAATACTTGACTTGCCTCAACTGACCTGAGATGAACTCACTCTCTTTCAACATTTCGCACTGATGAAAAATGATTCAGTGTTCCCGCCTTGAAACCCGAAATCGGCTGCTGCGTTTCCTTATGGATGGAACGTAGCTCCCACCTAAAAACATGCTCAACTTCTTTCGTCAACATACAGGATCTGCCAAGGACGATCTCCTTTCCGGTCTGACAGTTGCTTTGGCTTTGGTTCCTGAAGCGATTGCATTTGCCTTTGTCGCTGGTGTTTCTCCACTTATTGGACTTTACTCGGCGTTCTTCATTGGTCTCATATCAGCCATCTTCGGAGGTCGACCTGGAATGATCTCTGGAGCGACCGGGGCGATGGCAGTTGTTATCGTCGCACTGGTGGCTGAGCATGGGGTGGAGTACCTGTTCCCGACCGTCATACTTTGCGGGTTATTGCAAATTGCGATTGGACTCGGACGGTTGGGAAAGCTGATTCGGATGGTTCCACACTCGGTGATGCTCGGCTTCGTGAACGGCTTGGCAATTGTGATTGGCCTCGCGCAGTTAGGTAGTTTTAAGACGCTTACGCCTGAGACTACGCTGGTCTATCTCTCTGGAACGCCATTGGCACTGATGCTGATGCTCGTCGCGACCACAATGCTCATCATCTGGCTCTTGCCGAAATTGACGCAGGCAGTTCCCGCTTCACTTGTTGCCATTCTCTCAGTCACTCTGATTTCCATCGGCATCAACCAATCGTACGACACCGCTCGGGGCGAGAACACGCTCGCAACCGTCGGCGACATGCTTAGCATGAAAACGCAGGCTGCCGCGAGCGGTGCGTTAAGTTCGCATCACCACGAGACGCATGAGGAAAGTGCAGCAGCACCAGCGATAACAGCTACTGAAACTGCTGATGCAGAGAAGTCGAAAACGGCGAGTACGAGCACCCCAGATTCTTCCGCGAGCAGCATCAAAGGCGGGCTGCCGCAGCTCTTCTTCATGCAATACTCGATGGTCCCGCTGACATGGGGAACAATGCGGATCATCTTCCCGTTTGCAATCATTCTCTGTGGAGTGGGATTGATTGAGTCACTGATGACGCTCACTCTGATCGATGAAATTACAGAAACTCGCGGCAAAGGGAACCGCGAATGTATCGGGCAAGGAGCCGCAAATATCGTCTGTGGTCTGTTCGGTGGCATGGGTGGCTGCGCGATGATTGGACAATCGTTGATCAACGTGAACTCTGGCGGTCGAGGCCGATTGTCCGGAATCACAGCCGCGATTTGCCTATTGCTGTTTGTGATGTTCCTGGCCCCTGTCATTGAAATGATCCCCATGGCGGCGCTCGTCGGTGTGATGTTTATGGTTGTCGTGGGAACGTTTGAATGGGCATCGCTGAGCATGTTTCGAAGGATGCCGAAGAGTGACGTTCTTGTGATGGTACTCGTCGCAGGGTATACCGTCTTCATGCACGACTTGGCATCGGCTGTGATTCTGGGAGTGATCGTTTCCGCTTTGGTTTTCGCCTGGCAACATGCCACGCACCTCGCTGTCGACATTAAGCACAACGAACATGGCAGCAAAATTTACCAACTTCATGGGCCGTTATTTTTTGCGTCGGTTTCATCATTCAAAGAGATGTTTGATGTCACTGGCGACTCGGACGACGTGGTGATCGACTTCTATTACACCCGTGTGTATGACCAATCTGGTCTGGAGGCGATCAACTGGCTCGCAGAGAAATACCAAAACAGCGGCAAGAGATTGCATCTCACGCACCTCAGTCCGGAATGCCGAAGATTGCTCGATCAGGCTGGTGACCTTGTCGAAATCAACATCTCCGAAGACCCGCAATACCACGTTGCTACCGACCGGTTGGGGTAGGATTGGCTGATAATGGCAGGTCCGCAAGCCGTGAGTGACTGATCTCTGTTGGTCATCGCTTATCTGTGAAGTTGCCGCTGTCCGGTCGCACGTTCGATTGTCAGCAACTCGCCGACATCCAGCCACACGAAATGGCATTGGTGACAGGAGTCAATCACGGCATTTCCTGGCCCATAGTACGAGTGGCAATCCATGTCTTGGTGACATTGAGGACAAGGGCGTCGTTCCTTCAGTTCGGCAGCGCTGATCGGAATCGGTGTCTCGTCCGCTCCCTGATAGGCGCCCCGACGATCCCAGACGATCTCAGTGAAAACGTCTCTTTCGAAGAGAACCCCCTCGCAGCTCGTGCAACTTTCGACAAGAACATCGTCGACAAACGCTTTTGTGAGTTGAACTCCGCAACTCGGGCAGCCGTATTTGCCAGGTTGATCAAGAGGAGAGACGCGATCGATGGACGCCGCTGAGTTCTGATGGATTTGGATCGTTCCGCAAAAGGAGCAAATCATTCGCCCTCTGCCGACTGTTTCTTGAACAGGTCCACCGCAACTTTGACACTTCATGTTTATCACCTTTGCAACACCGCAATAAATTGAATTTCTCTTCCACAAACATAGTTCCTGTTCTGTGATCAGGACTGCTCGTTGATTGCCGTTTGAATGCAATTCGGACGACTCGAAACGGTGACAATCCTGATTCTTTGATGTCGAACGACATTCGTAGGTTCAAGACCTTGAACTGCCTCGACATCGCGATGTTCAGAATCATTGACATGCGTTTTGGCATCAAGAGTGCAATCACGCACCGTCAGCAATGAACTTCTCTCGTAAACTCTCTACAGAAAACAAGTTGTGCCCAAGTGCCGACTTTAACGATTGTCATGATTGCACGAGTGGTATGGCCTGTGCGTATTGTTTTGATCATACGAAACAGAATGATTAACGCGATTGTTTGAATCGCAACAAATACAACGCAACTCAGAGAGCATTGTTCCCTGACCTGCTGATCCCAGGTCGTTTGCTCTCTGGTTCCCTGCGATGAGAGGCAGTAGTCGGTCAGACACGCAACCTGACCGGCTGCGTCTTTCATCTCAAGACAACTTCAACGTTGGAATTGCAAGCCAACGTGTTGAACTTTGCCTGTCCTCAGTCGCAACAGGCAATGGTTTTTATGAGAAATGAAAACTGCGGGACCGTCTCATCTCGTCAGTCACGCTTCTCAATTTCACGCAACTGCGGCTCTCTCTAGATCAACCAGGAAAACATGCCATGCTATTGAACAAAATTTTTCACAATCTACTGCAAGATGAAACCGGCTTCGTCATCTCTGCGGAATTAATTCTCGTCGCGACCCTTCTCGTATTGGGAATGATTGTCGGGCTGAGCGAAGTGCAACACGCAGTCACACAAGAATTGAATGACGTCGGCGATGCGGTTGGAACTTTGAACCAAAGTTATTGCTACTCCGGTTTCAGTGCCCGCAAGTATTACAGCAGTACAAACGCCGTGAAAGCAGCGACACGAGGGTCAATTTTCTACGATTCTCAGGATACGTGCGATAGTAATCAATGTTCGATCAGTTGTGATCAACCTGTTTACGAACACCCCAAATCGAGTTGGAGCGGCTGCTCACCAATCATTGAAGATACTTGCTCACCCACCTGTGCGCAACCGAGTGACATACAGTAATTCAGAGTTGTCGATACTTTTAACCCTTGTTTTGCAAATCGCAGAGCAAGGGCTTTTTTCGTCACACTGTCTGTAATTCGAAGCGGAAAAGAACGCGGATCAAAAACAGATTGCCACAGAGAACACCGAAAGAAATCGAATGATCGTTGAGATGCAGGAATTTCTGTGTCTTCATCAAGAGTAAAGACGACAGTACTTGCTTACCAGTTTCCGTTTTCTCTGTGCCCTCAGAGTGCTCCGTGGCTCTATTTTCA
>JAJDEL010000636.1 GCA_029259835.1 Planctomicrobium sp.
AAACTGCAAAAGATGAAGTCGCAAAAATTGATGCCGCGGACAAGGCTCTTCCGACTCTCAAAGGTGACTTGGTTCGTGAAACAAACAAGCTGCAAACTTTGCTGACAATTCAAGCGCGACACACACTGAATGCAGCCCAGACGACCCGAGCCGGGGAGAAAGTGACGAGCCTGACCAATGAGCTCAACGATTACTCTAAGCGACTAAGCGATCTACAAAACCATGAGATCGATTCACGCAACGATCTTGTCAAAAGAGAAGCGAGCGAACTGCGTACGGCTCAGGAAAGGTTTCGTCGTGAAGTCGCGGCTGGGTTGACTGATCCGGACACTTACGTGAAAGGTAAAGTTGAATCAGAAGATCCTGTCACGCAGGTTTCTATTTCCGTGGTTGGGACGGCGCGATTGCAATTGCGCGGGCCGATTAAGGGGATTAACAAAATTCGGCGTATGATTCACCAGCTTGATACGCCTGTTGGTCAGGTGAAAGTTGGAATCCATACGATTCAGGTGAATGGTGAGCATGGGGACCGGATGGATTTTGTTTACGAACGAATCAACCGCGAAGTTGCTCACTCACGTTTCCTTGTCAACACATCGAGTAAATACGTTCGCCGGGCCGTTCAGGAAGTCGCTTCTCAGGTCGCCGTGGCGGTTGACCAGGGTTATGTCCCGGAAGGCTGCCCGCCTGAATTTGGTGGTGGTGTTGCGGCAGGTGCTGGCTTTACGACTCTTGATGGAACAGTCACCACGAATCAGACTCTTCGAGACTGGCGATACCTGTATACGTTCTTCGGAGCCGATTTCATTGACGAACTCCGCCGCATGGATTCGGAGTTGCTCAACACCGAAAACAAAATGCTCTCCCTGCACTCGATGGACACAATCAGTCTCGCCGGTGCCTTAACGGTAATCGCTCTAGCCGACAATCCTGTTCGCGACCAAATCCTATTGCAGTTTCAGGGACTTGTTGGATCTGAACTTCCAGAAAGAGAAGCCGAATACGTCCGTGCTTTAACGCATGTGACGAAACGTGGAAAAACTTTCGGTGGAAAAGTCCGTAAGGCATTCAGAATTGATGAAAAAGACGCGAACGAAATCTACTTCAACGCCAGCCGGACATACACCTTCCCGAACAGTGCCACATTCTTCAGCCAAAACATCCCCGGTCGAGGAACTCTCAACCCCTTCCAATACGCCACAATAAAAATGGCACAAGCACTGAAAGCGCAACTTGTTGCAGAGATGGAATATAAGAATCTGGTGCTGGAACGGTCGTTGCTTGAGACAACTAAAGGTGAGATTGAAGAAAATTTTGCAAAAAGCCTCACTGAAAATCATGAGCTTGCTAGTGAACTGAACAAACAGATTGCCCAAACAAAAGAATCCTTTGTTAGAGACATCTCTGATTTAGCCAAAGAGTTTGACAATTCGAAGCCGTCGATACAGAAACAACTAGACAAGAATGTTACACAGCATGACATTGATCTCGCTGTCGTAGCATTAGAAAAAAGTGCAGACAAGATTCGAAGTCCATACGTGTTCAATAAAATTTACACAACTGCTTTAACGGTGCAAGACAAAAGTCACAACGACTTCAAACGGATCGTGACTGACAAGATCATTGAGAATTTAGTATACCCAAAAGGAACTAGTGCACTCAGCCTTGTGCAGTCTTTTGTTCAATCCAAGTTGATAGACAGCAAAGATGTCCAACGAACGATGGTGACATTCCACAGTCAAGTGCAAGAAGTTTATCGTCTTGGAAAAGAGAAAATAAGACTAGAAGAAGAGAAGAAAATCTCTGAAAGTAAGCTGTTTTCGAAACGTCTTCTTGAACAATTCATGGACGAGCAAGAAGAGAAATCAGTCGCTCTCATGGAGGCCCTGCGCGAACATGCTTCCAACGTGGACAACTACCTCAAGCGATTGGCGATTGCTCTTGAAGATGATGTGAGTGCTCAGTTTTACGAGCCAGCTTTTCAACGAATTCGACGAGTTTCCCGAAGCTGGGATGTGACACTTGGTCAAATTGAAACAACGACGATTCTCACAAATAATCGCACGCTCGCAAAAGTGGATCCTTCTGCAACATTTGAATTCGACTTGCCGAAGCGAGACATCCTGATGGCGGAAGCACTCAACGGTTCCAAGGCACTCGCGACGGAGTACGGGAACCTGCTGAAAGACGGAACGTTCCTGGCCGGGGCTGGAATGCTTTCCGCACAACCTGCGACAGGAATCGTCGGAGACAACGCACCGATTCAAGGAGTCCCTGGCATGCAGAACAATACCCGGTATGGGTCGGAGCTTGAGAAACTAATCCCTGACCCAGCAATCTTTAAGTTTGAAACCGGAACTGGATTCGAAATTCGACCTGTCATTCAGCCAGATGGCAACTCAATCACGTACACGTTTGATTACATGTACTCCACCCATGTGCGAGAGCCTGTCCGTGCGGACGAAAAGCATTTAGGACGCATCAAGCGGCACTTCATTCACACCGATGTGCAAACGAGCAGCTACGAACTTCGTGAGGTCAGTCGATATACAGTCGCACTCAAAGCTTCACGAACATCGCGGGGTGTTCCGCTCTTTGAAGACATCCCGGGAGTTGGAGCATTGTTTCGACCGATGCCAAGCGCTGAATCGTCACTGCAAACCAATATCATTCTGGCAAGCAGTACGATTTACCCAACCGTGTTCGATCTCATGGGACTTCGCTGGTCTCAGTATGTCGATGAACTTGGTTCTGGTTCTTTGGTTAATAAAAAAGTTGAGCAAGAAACTCGCAGAACAGAACTTCGTAGTCGTTTATTAGAGACAACAAGGGCAACAGTGAATGAACGAATCGGGATTCAGTCTCAAAGACCAACCGACGTTCTTAGAGTTCCTTCTGGCTACAGACAGAACACCAGCAACTAACGCGAGTGGCGGAAACATCTCGATTCACGGCATTTTCCAAGAGAGCGATTGAGGAAGGAATGCACGATCATTGCGGGGAAAGGATTTTAGAGTAGATCGGGAACGGTTTGTAAAGTTAAAGTGTTTTAACTTTTGAAGCGAATCGAACATCCGGCAACAACTCACGATCTTGGTAATCAACGACATCACCTTCACTGATTGAGTTGAAAGAAGTACCATCTGGTTGAAATTCTGTTTCGAAATCATTGAATGTGATCACTAATCCACCATTCCCAATGATTCGTCCGAATCCCAAATTGTCGAATTTCTTTTCGACTGTACCAGACTTCCACCCCAAGCTAAGGCCAGCTTCAAGAGCAGCTTGGTTTTGAATTGATGTAACAATCTTGGCGTGCTTAGGCGTAATTTCAGTTTGACCTGGGGAGAGCTTAAAGGCAACTCGCGTTCCGTTGTTGCCGTTCCTCAATTTATCCCATTTTAGATTTTGAATACTACGCTTCTCGAATAGTACAACTTCGTTCGTTCCATCAACATCGATGATGCCGAACTTAAGAGCTTTGTTGATTTCAACAACCCTACCCGTTTCCATAACAGCCCCTTTTTTAATGAGAGTAAAACGAAACTTACATCACCAACGATTGATACGACACCTAGGCCACCCTGTCAACCGTCACCGCTCTCACTCATCATTTCAGGATGATCAGAACGTCATTCCCCAGCGGGCCGGAGATGACTTCGCCGGGGGCGCGGCCTGTGAATTCAATGTTGGCGCGGAGTGAAAATCCTTTGCGGTTTACATTCTGTTTGAGTAATGCTTGCTTGAGACGTTCCTCCAGGCTTTTCTTAAAAGAAATGCTGCCATGGAGCCGAGGGCCATTTTCTGTTTTGAATTCGACGGAGATATTTTTG
>JAJDEL010000637.1 GCA_029259835.1 Planctomicrobium sp.
TGGAAGTAACTGCCACCTTCAGTTAGGTGGAGAAATGCCGATTCTCCACAGTGTCGTTCTCACTTCGCAAGAAGGTTTGTGGATCGATGCGGTTGTCAAAACTCCGCAGCTTCTGGTCAATCGAAATCCCGTCCGTGAGTGCGAACTTTTACCAGGCGATATGCTTGAAATTGGCGAATTCACTTTTGTTGTCGAAGAAAAATCTGTTGTGACGGATTCCTCTTTGGTTGATGATACCGAAAATGAACAGGTTGATTTGCGAGAGCTTTCTGCTGAAGACCTTGTCGACTTACTCAACGAAGAGATGGCGACAATAGAAACGCACGAAACGGCACAGGCTGCCGGAGCAAAAGCTCTACTCGATGCCGCTGCTGATGTTCAGCGAAAAGACCAGTCGCAGCATGACTTACACTCACTCATTGCTCAACTTGCAGAGCGAGCAACTGAACTCGACGCACGAGAAGCAACTCTTGCCAAGAAAGCCGACCACCTCCAAAAAGCTCAAGAGCGACTCGAAGAACATATCGAGCAGTTGAACGCGCGTTTCAACGAGGCTCAGGATGGTGGTGACGAGCCCTTCCGGAAAACTGCATAGCGACCAAATTCCGCTTGATTTGCAGGACGCTTCGTCACGAGTTCCTCTAATCTTTGAACTTACCCAAGGGCCAAAGCTCGAAGCGGCGGAGCCAACATTCGGCGGATTCTGTTTGCAGGCAAATGAAACCCTCCGCTGGCGAGGCGTTCGTGCCAGCATTGACTAACTCACCGTTAATGTAGACATCCATGTTGCCGCCTTTGCAGATGACTTCCATGCGGTTCCATTCGCCGAGTGGATTTTCGATGTCCTTGGCACCACGGTATCCTTTGACGTCTGCCCAGTCCGGATCACGATCTCGCCAGTTAATGCGTTGATTCTGTTTTCCATCCTCAGGAAAGACTCGGGCTTCACCCCCTTTTTTCCAGATGCTTTCTCCATCGCGATCTTTGGTGACTTCGCAAGTGAGACTGGTTTTGATCAATGAACCATCGGCTTTTTTACCTTGCAGCACCAGAATGTCGCCGGAGCCACCTTCGATTAATTGTGCCTCGATTGAGGACATCCAGGTGTCGCCCAGCGACCCGTCGGCCCCATGACCGTGAACCAGTAGACCGCAGTCCCGCGCGCGGTCCAGACGCGGTTTCCAGGTTTTCTCACCCCACTTATAGTCCATCACCAGGTGATAATCTTTGTACTTTTTGTTTGTGCGAATATACCCAAACGCTTTGCCAGTCACGTGCAGCATGCCATCTTTCACAATCCAGATGTCTTCGCGTTTTTCCGTGTGAGATCTGTTGCTGTTCAGATGAAATGTATAGTCCTCGAAGTCCGGGTCAGCGATCAAGTTTATCACTTTCGTCGGGGCGATTGCAGAATCCTGAGCACAAACAGAGCTTGGATTGACCGACAGAAAGCCTGCGACAACGACCGTTGCCAAGGTTAATTTTAATGAAGTACGCACGAGACAATTCATGTTCTAATTCCAGGAAGAAAAGATGGCAGGGAATCGATAAACGGAGTCTACCGATACCAACATTTGAAGCCTGGTCGCAACTGCCGTCAAGTCAGTCAGTTCAAACAGAATTGCTTGAGCTAAAAGAGTGCGGTGATTGGATCACCACCATCGAGAAGATGATACGGTCGCCCGAGTTTGTCGTATGCCATAAGGTCATTGATCCCCATGGCATTGTAGACCGTGCCAGTGATGTTCGCTGGAGTGACTTTGTTTTCCAGCGGGTATTCACCATAGCGGTCGCTGGCCCCGTAAGTTTGCCCACCCTGAATTCCACCTCCGGCGAGAACGTCGGTCAAGCAGTGCGTCCAGTGGTCGCGCCCAGCACCGGTGACTCCACCTGAGCGTGGATCGCCGATCTTTGGCTTCCGACCCATTTCGCTGGTCACGAGTAGCAATGTTTCATCGAGCAGACCGCGCTGAGCGAGGTCTTCAACAAGAGCAGAAAAGGCCCGATCGAATTCTGGCAGCAGATTTTCTTTGAGGCATTCGAAGTTACTTCCATGCGTATCCCAACTGCCGGCACTTTTGCACTTTTTGGCGAGTTTTGTCATGTCTCCCTTCCAGAAGACAGTCACGAATGGAACCTCGGCTTCGACGAGTCGACGCGCGAGGAGCAGGCTCATCCCGTTCACGGTTTTTCCGTATCGTTCCTGAAGTGCTGGCGATTCCTGTGATACGTCAAAGGCGTTTGTTGTCTTTGAGGAGAGAATGAGATTAAGTGCTCGTTGCTGATGTTGCTGAAGGACATCCATGCTCGCCGACCCTTCTACACTACGCCTAGCGGCATCGATCTCTTTGAGAAGTGAGAAGCGTGTCGTCATTCTTTCTGGAGTGATTCCTCCTTCAAGAGACAATGATGGTGCCAGAAATTTCAATGGCTCTTCGTTACTTCCCATCACGTACAATGGGTCTTGTTCGACACCAATGCGAGCCGCGAATTGACCAGGTCGAGTGTAAGGCGCTCGACTCGGTTTGTGAGGAAGCGTGATCGCGTTCGGAAGATCAGGATTCGGAGTTGATTTCGAAGCGACGACCGACCCCATGAACGGCCAGTCGTCAGGGAACGGAGTTCGGTTGTTCCCAAGAGTCACAAACGAACGATCTGGCGCGTGCCCCGTCAAATTATAGTAGTAGCCGCCGTGATGATCGTTCGTGTTGACGGTTGCTCCGACCGAATTCACGACCGCAAGATGATGCGCCTGTTGCGCCAGCATTGGGAGATGTTCGCAGAGGCGAACTCCCGGTGCAGAAGTCGCAATCGGGGAAAATGGCCCCCGGTACTCCGAAGGAGCATTCGGCTTGAGGTCCCACATATCCATGTGAGACGCCCCGCCACACAAGAAGAACAGAATCGTAGACTTGGCTTTCCCTTTCGGTGGAGCCGCCTGCGTTTTCGGAGCAGCACTGACCGGCTGACCAAACTTCAACCCTGCAAACCCCAGGCTCGAAGCAACCAAAAATTGCCGTCGCTTCATTGTCATTGTTGATTCCGTCTTAAATGTGGATGAACACCACCGTTGGCTTTTTATCTTAATCGTCTTCGATCTCAGCGTTTCATCAACTCGCTTCCTGCATCTTTCGCTGATCCATTAATTCTGTCGCAAATCCTTCGAATGAATTTTCGTTCAAATTCACCTTTCCGACCTCTTGACCAAGCCGAATGCCGGTGCGGTTCATTTTCTTGCGTGTCTCTCTTAGTGTATTACCAAAAATGCGAACGGATTCAGTTTTTCCGGTGACATCGATCGCCACGCCTGCTTCACCGCCACTGTTCTCGATAATATTCTCTCGGAGTATGTTACGGTTAGCCCAGAAGTCTTGTCCACGGGAATCGTCTCGAAATAGGACTCCAATCTCCCCACTGTTTGTGATCGTGTTCTTTTCCATCACGTTGTCAGTATCGCAATGCCCGATGGAAATTCCGTAGCGCCGGTTG
>JAJDEL010000638.1 GCA_029259835.1 Planctomicrobium sp.
CATTCGAGTTTGGCCTGCTCACTCTCCGTTACTGAAACCGGGGTCGTTCATCTATCCCGTGAAACAACGCTGGTTTGTTACGAACACATGGTTCGACAACGAAGCGGTCGATGGAGGCACCGAAATTCTTCCAAAAATTTATTATCACAGCGGTCTGGATATCGGCGGGACGGAACATCTCACAGAAGTCATTGCAGCGACGGATGCGACTGTCGTTTCCTCCGGAATGAACATCCTTGATGGACACGCCGATGGTTCCTATGCGGAAGGAACACCCGTCGCCAAGAGGTACGATGTCGTTTATCTTCAGGATGCTCGTGGTTGGTATTACAGATACAGTCATCTTGCAAAGATTGAAGAAAACATTGTCCCAGGAAGACACATCGAGAAAGGAACGCGTATCGGGTTCGTCGGGAAAGAAGGAGCCAGCGGCGGGTGGTCGCATCTGCATTTTGAAATCAAAAGCCGACAGCCTTCTGGCAAGTGGGGAACACAAGCTGGGTATGCGTTTTTAAGAGAAGCGTACATCAATCAACACGATCCCAAAATTTTGGCGAATGCACGTCCAGGCCACTTTATTCGAGCGGGCGAAATTGCCACGTTGAACGGTCTCTATTCCTGGTCGAAACAAGGGCAAATAGAATCGTATGAATGGTCGTTGGAAGATGGCTCAGTCGCAACCGAAGCGATTGTTGAACATCGATATACGAGACCGGGTGTCTTCCACGAAATGCTCAAAGTGACCGATCATGCAGGGAACATCGATTACGATTTCACTGTCGTCAAAGTTGTTGATCCGAGAGAACCTGACCAATACCCACCCAATATCCATGCGACATACTGGCCTTCTCTGGGGATCAAAGTAGGTGACGAAATCACGTTCAAAGTTCGTGGATTCAATTATGGTGACGATGATGACACCCCGGAAGTTTGGGACTTCGGAGATGGATCAGAACTTGTGGAGGTTCACTCAGTAGGCGGACGAAAAGATCCACACGCTAAAAACGGGTACGCTGAAACAATACATCGATACAAAGCCTCAGGGCATTACATCGTGACTGTACGTCGCAAGACGAAATCAGGGTTGCTCGCAATTGCCCGTTTACAGGTACGGGTCGGCAACGATCCTTAAAAATTGTTGAAAGCATCAAACTTTCCGTTGCACACATAGAGAATCTCATTCGAGCGGCTCTTAACATTGACTCTGCATTACGTATACGAGAGCATTGATGGCTGCTCATTGAATTGGAAAGACCCAGATGCACTTTACGACAACGAAGTGACTGAAAATGCTTGATTTGCCTGGGATTTATGAACCTGTTTGCAACCGCCGGACAATGCTTCGCCTTGGTGGTTTAGGTGCATTAGCAGGAATTTTGAATCAATCGAAGCTTGGGTTCGCCGGGACTTCGTCGCAAAATCCGATAAAGTCCTGCATCCTGCTGATGCACTACGGTGGGCCAAGCCATCTGGACACCTGGGACATGAAGCCCTCTGCTCCGGTCGAGGTTCGAGGTGAATATCAGGCAATACAAACTTCTGTTTCCGGTCGAGTTGTCTGTGAACACATGCCGATGTGTGCAAAGATTGTGGACAAGCTGGCGGTCATCCATTCCATGTCGCACCCTATGAGTAATCACAACGCAGCGATGTATCAGGCGCTGATCGGTCGCAATCCGAGTGGGGGCAATAACGAGATTCTGGGAGCACAGCGAACCAGTGACTTTCCCAGCTACGGAAGTGTTGTGAGTTACTTGACCAGTCAGCAACGACTCTCGGCTCCAAAACTTCCCCTTGTGAATGTCGCGTTACCGCATGTGATGAGAAATGTCGTTGACCTGCCTGGGCAGAATGCCGGATTCCTCGGCGGACAATACGATCCGCTGCAAGTGACGGCGGACCCAAGCAATCCGAATTTTCGAGTTGAGAATCTGTCGCTGCCGACCGGAGTGAATTCAGTACGTATGGATCAACGTCGAAGATTACTCGATTCCATCGGGACGAGTTCAGAGACCGATGCAAGTTTTGCGAAATACAGACAGAGGGCATTTGAATTGCTTCAAAGTCAAGCAGTACAAAAAGCGTTTACGATTGAAAAAGAGCCTGTAGAAGTACGAGACCGCTATGGTCGCACGCGTCTGGGGCAAAGTCTGCTTCTGGCGAGAAGGCTCGTCGAATGCGGAGTCTCATTCGTGAATGTAAATGATGGAATCTATAATGGACAAACCGCAAACTGGGACTCTCATCAATCGATCTTTCCGCGTCATAGGGAACTTCTGGCACCGGCAGACCAAGGCTTTTCGGCGCTCATAAAAGACCTCGACCAGCGCGGTCTTTTGGATTCAACCTTGGTGATCGCGATGGGAGAATTCGGTCGCTCGCCAACGATCAACGGAAACGCCGGTCGCGATCATTGGCCTGGTTGTTACAGTGTGGTCCTGGCAGGTGGAGGGATTAAGCCTGGCTCAACTTACGGTTCCTCAGACCGCATCGGAGCCATCCCGGAAGAGAATCCTGTGACTCCTGCAGACCTCGCGGCCACTATTTTCAACCGTTTCGGCGTTGATCACAAGCAAGAACTGCACGACCCCTTCGACAGACCCTTCCAACTCGCAGATGGGAATCCCATACGTGAACTGTTCTTATAGCAGCGACTGAATCCACTCATCGCTGGCACGAATGTTCTTCGAATATGGTAAGTCTCTGTGTGCCAGCATTTGGGTTAAAAACGGCAGCAACGTTGAAACTGCTCGTGCGATCAGTCATCTTGGTTTGCAGTAGACATTCCTGAAAGGAACGAGATGTTTCGCACTTCACAATCGATCGCTGCAAATTTCTTCTCCCTGATCTTGAGCTTCACCGCGTCGCCTGTGTTGGCTGACCCGATGAATTTATTGATCATTACTGTGGACGATATGAGTTGCGACTCGATGGGAGTCTATGGATGTCCTGTCAAAGGGACGTCTCCCCGCATGGATGAATTGGCGGCGGAGTCGCTGCGATTCGACCATGCGCATGTCGTCGTTGGGAACTGCATGCCATCACGAAACGTGATGTGGTCAGGACGCTATCCGCATAATAATGGCGTTGAAGGATTTTATCAGGTGCCAGATGCGACGCATCCGCACCTGGTGGATGTCATGCAAAAGGCAGGTTACCTGACGGCGATTCGTGGCAAGGTTTCGCACTCGACGCCTTATCATCCATATCACTGGGATCTCGTTCTCGACACACTTCCGGACGGAACGAAAGCACACATCAAGGATGCGAAGTCGTATGGAGTTTCTACGAAAATGGGCATTGCAGCCGCACGAAAAGCAGACAAGCCATTCTGCATAATGATCAACATCTCCGACCCGCATAAACCGTTCTATGCTCAAGGTAAAGGCGGAGCGACGATCCCGGATCGACATATTCCGAGCCGAGTATTTACGCCGGAGGAAATGGTGATCCCTGGCTTTTTGTTCGACGATGCTGTCGTGAAGAAGGAACTTTCGCACTACTACTCATCCGTGAGACGGGCGGACGATTGCGTCGGGGAAGTACTCGATATTCTTGAAGCGTCAGGCGAAGCTGCGAATACGGTAACGCTGTTTCTGTCTGATCATGGAATGCCGTTGCCATTTGCGAAAACGCAGTTGTATCACCACAGTTCGCGGACACCGCTCATGGTCCGTTGGCCCAAAGCGACGAAGCCGGGTACCGTTGATACAAAGCACATGGTCTCTGCCGTTGATCTGTTGCCGACGATTCTGGATATCCTCGCCGTGCCGCATCCCGATGGAATCGATGGTCGCTCGTTCATGCCGCTGCTGAAAGGGGAGTCTCAATCTGATCGGGACTTCGTGATCAAGGAATACAATGAAAACGCCGGACGTTCGCGCGATCCGATGCGTTCGATTCAGACGAAGGAATTCCTCTATCTCTTTAACCCTTGGTCCAATGGCGAACGTATTTTCGCAACCGCAACTTCCGGGACAAACACGTATCGCCGGATGAAAGAACTCGCTCAAACCGACAAGCAAATCCGCGCCCGACATGAACTCTACCAGCACCGAGTCGTCGAAGAACTTTACAACATCGTTGACGACCCGGACTGTCTCGTGAATTTGATTGATGATCAAAACGTGACGGCGGATCTCGACTATCTTCGCTCCAACCTTGAACTGGTGATGGTCGACACGAAAGACCACTGCCTGAAAACCTTTCGCGATCGCGACGACCCCGCTGCGATGGAAGCCTATGTCCGCGAGAAAGAAAAGGAATCCGCATCTCGTGGCAAAAGAACAAAGAGCAGGCAGCCGAATCCGAACCGCAAAGCAAATCTCAAGTTGATCGAATTCAAATTTCCCAAAATTGCAAAACTGGGAGAAGAAATCACAGTCCAGATCGATCACAAACTGCCAAATAATCTTAACAAACAGCTACTCCACGTCACGCTTAAGCAAGGTGAGAACGGAGTCCGCGTTGAACGCAAGGTCGTGACAATTACCGGCAATGGAACCGTGAAAGTGACATTCAAAGTTCCAGCAACTATCAAAAATAATAAACTTCACTTCGCTGCGTTCGTCGGAGAAGAATTCTCAAAGAATCTTCAGCACATTCAGTCTGAACCGGTGAATTCAACAAGAGGTCGCCAGTAATATTCCGCTTGACGTACGGTGCCGATCGTACCGCGTTGCTTTTCAATCGGAATTATTTGACGTTCATAAATAACAAGAACGTCGACTCATTGAGTTTTGTAAACTTCAACCTGCCCAGTGAGTTGCCTCGTCATCGGGTTCTTCTTCGGCATCAAGTGCAGCCAAATGTTCTGGTGCGAAGAGTCGGTCTGCCAGAAAACGAACTGGCACAAGCAATGCAATAAAGATCGGAAACAAGATACCGAGAGAACTCGTCTTGACGAACCACAGTGTGCCCAGACAGGCCAGTTGCAACAATGTAAATCCGTGGATCGTCCAGCGAGGAACACGTCGAATGTAGTGTGTGACCGGGTAAAGAGTTGGGTCCTTCAACCACAAGCTTAAACGCTCAAAGAACTGATTGCCGGACATCGACACAACTCCCATGAACAAGAACAAGCCGTACAAGACAGCCATGGGAATTGTCTTGAGCAGCGGCAGCAAAAGCAGTGAAAGTCCAATCAATAAGTGGATCGACAGACCTGTCACACGATTCTCTCGGACATGAATCACTCGGTCGCGGGCTTCTCCACCCGGTGCGACCACCTCCTCAGTCGTTGCTAAGCTACGGATATGGTTGAGTGAACGAACTGTTGCAGCGACTAGCCACGGCAGTCCGAACAACGAACAAACCGCCATTAGCAGTCCCACGACTCCGAGATCTAAATGATACGCTTCCCCTTTGTGCAATCGATGATCGGGGCTGTTTACAATTCGCGCTGTAATGTTCTGATCGAGATACACTAGCACCGTGACGAGCAACGCAGGGCCAGCTGCTGCAAATCGAACCCAGGCGGGGGCAGCCCATAAATTGACGGCCCAAGGACGACCGCTCGTGGTTCCAAAAACATCTGGTGCGGGTAGAACATCGAGGGACACTTCATGTAACCAGACGGAGACAACCGTCATGGCTCCAAGAGCAATTGCAGGGCCGAAGTCCGCAAGGAATTCGCGAATCTTCGGTCGGAGATAACTGCTTCGACGGAACCGTGAGAGACTCATGGCGATATAGAACGTACCCAAGGCGAGAAGTAACGTAAGCAAAGCTGTATCGTGATGCTTCTTGACATCGAGATCTTCGAAAATGTGAACCAGTGACTTAATCGCTTCATAGATGAAGATGACCGAAATCAATGCTGAGAAGATTTCATCCGTGAATCGAGTGAAGTATCGCATTAAACAGCTGGCGTCGGTCACCGCGAGTATTAAAAGAAATCCAGCAGACCACAGACCGACCCATCCATAAGCCGGGAGAAAGGGTACGCCCATGTCGCTGCACAATCGAAACAAAATCGCAGTAAACACGAGCAGAGGCCCTGTTCCACCGAGAATGACAAGTGGCTGACCAGAGACGAGCGCAAAAACGACACCGCAAATTGCCGATGCCGTAATCATTTCCACTGCACCGATTTCGCCGTTTGTCTGGATAGCCATCACCCCGCCAAATGTCACCGCTGGCGCCAGGCATGCAAAGAAGAGGAACAAAATCGAACCGGCACACTTGCCATGCAGGCCATCGCGAAAATCGCTGAAGTAGTGCGGCCAGCGACGAGTCACATCCTGCCTTAACCCACCAAAAAGTTGACCGGTGTAAACCAAAC
>JAJDEL010000639.1 GCA_029259835.1 Planctomicrobium sp.
GTAGTACTATCTGTTCGAGCGCGGTCATTTGAATCGCTTGGGCAGAGGTAGGACGCAACACGCATCGTCGGAATCGCTGCGTTGATCGGGTCCCCATAAGCTCTCGAGAGATCTGCTGCGTTATACATGCTTGCCTGTTCAAGGTAGGGGAGCAAACGAGCATGTGCTGACCATTCCCCACCGTTCGTGAGGTTCGTTCCACTGCTGGTAATGTCTGAAATAAATGAAGGCGGAAATCCGCTGTTGACATCAAGGTAATTGTGGAGCGCCAAGCCAATCTGCTTGAGGTTGTTCTTACATTGAATACGCCGGGCAGCTTCTCTTGCCTGTTGAACCGCAGGCAATAAAAGCGCCACCAAAATGGCGATAATGGCAATGACAACAAGGAGTTCAATCAGGGTGAATCCGCGTCGCTTACTGAAAGTCTTCATTTTTGCTCCGAGTGAAGTTTGTCAGGAATGACGCCGTCGTTAGTGACTGGCAGGTGGGATGGTTTGGGGCAACCCTTGTTGAGACTGAGTCTCAGTTGCAGTTAAGATACCGTTATTAAGAGTGAGTTTCAATTCATAAACCACTGGTTATCACAAAATTCCGGAAAACAATTACTGGAATCTCGCCTTTCCGTAAGCGACCCGAGAAAAGCACACGAGGAACTGTCCCGAAATAGATTCCCGATTTCAGCCATTTGGGAGCTAGAGCCCAATGCCGTGGACCTTGTCAACCACAGGCCTACTTTGAGCCGTTGGCGCTAGCCTCGGGCCTTGCGCGAGTCACGTTTTCTCGCAAGTTGCCCGACGCTAGCGCGTTCGGCTCATGGCGAGAAGTTCCAAAGTAGAAAACATTGGGCGCTCGCCCCGGATCGAATTCCGGTTCACGATCAGAACCGGGGCGAGCGCCCTGCGACTGGGACAGGTCGAACCGATTCTTGAATTTGTTACGGGACTATTCCTAGATCTCTTTCTTGAAGAGCTTTCGCTGATAAAGAGGAAGGTGCCGGTAGTAGACTTCAAGGGTCAGTATTGACAAGCAAGTCGCGTAAAGACGACCGCCTGTTCTGCCATGCGGATCGCGGGGTGCCCAGCTTCCGGCGGCGTGTCCGTCGGTGACTTGAGTCGAAACGAGTTGCGGGCGCATCACCCGGTTCCATTTTTTCCATTTTGAACCGCCCCAGTGATGGAGAACTTGTGTGGCGTAGTAGTTGTAATACTGGTTGTCTTTTGAAGGACCGGTCGCACTGAGATAGTCGACACCAACGCCAAGCGCTGGCGTTTTGGAGTCCCAGCCGTAGTACATACGGCACAACAGTCCGATCGAAGTTGTTGATGCTTTCTTGCTGGGGCTTGCGTAACCGTAGAACGCACCTTGTTCGAGTTGCACGGAGTCAAGGAAACGTTCCGCGCGAACTTTGACTCGCCCGGGGACCGTCAGCCCCGCCATCTTCGCGCTTGTCACCGCCATGACCTGCCAGCCGACAACAGAGGTATCTCCATCGGCTTGATTCGGACGATACCTCCACCCACCGTTCTCAGCGTGCTGAGAGTCAACTGTGAAGTCGACACATGCCTGAGCGATGACTCGAACCTTGCGGTCGCGACTGAGGCCATACAACTCACACAAAACGATTGTCGCAATCCCATGAGCGTACATTCCAGAGTTGCCCCCCTTGATGCCGCGCATGTCTCCTTCTGTTTCTGCTGCCATGTATTGGGTTGCGAGAAACTCCAGGCCGTTTTTAACCTGCTCCTGATACTTCCCAGCCTGGTGTGTGTGACCCGCTCCAACAAAACAGAGCATCGCCATTGAAGTTGCGCCCACCTTATTATTCAGTGATCCAGGGGATGTGCATGAGTCCTGACAATCTTCTTGAGTGTGGTTGAAATTCCAACTGCCGTCCTTGTTTTGATGGTTCGCGAGCCATTTTAATCCGCTGGAGACGGCGACTTCGCTTGTTGCCGTGCCTCCGAATGCTTTCGTTAGAATTGACCGTGCTTCTTCTGTGCGACCGGAGAGTTCTCCCAGTTTTTGATTTTTCCCAAGATACTCAATGGCGTCTAACTGCCATTGAAGTTCTTCCTGCTCGGTATCGACAGAAGTGGGACTTGGTTGTTCAGCAAGGACATTCGTAGGGATCAACAACGAGGCTGAATCGTTCACATTTTGATCGTTCAATTTTTCGGGAGTCACCTCGATATTGTCGACCGTTTCCAGAGGAGTGTTGGTGGTCACTTCGGTTCGGACCGTGAAGTAATCCGTTAAGTCGTACGGCTTGCTGGGTAGCACGACCATTGCCATGATCGCCAGAAGTGCAACGTGGACCCCAATGCTACAAGCTGTGACACCCAATGAGTCACGGTGACGTTGCCACCAGCTTCTCTCTTCGTAATCCAAGTCTTCTTCAGACTGCGCGTTCACTGATGACCACTCATTCCTGGTACGTTAACGACTTGAAATTTTAAACAGTATTCTGTCTGAGAAAGTGAATTGAGGATAAAAACGTCACCTCAGACAGGTTTGGAATTGCTCTGGTAGGATATTCCATTCGAGTTCTTATTTCCAACGGAAAGTGTTTCTTCCAGGCAACTTGATCATCCAACATCTCGGTGTTGCTGACTAGAAGCCACAAAACTGAATGCGATTTGCAAATGATGTTCGAGTTCGTCAAAGTTTGACAATCATGATTAGTGAACAGTCTACGAGAGGAATAGAAGTGTCAGATCGACGAGTAGCTCTGGTAACAGGGTCGGCAACCGGAGTGGGAAGAGCGTGCGCAATCAAGTTCGCAGAAATGGGCTATGACGTTGTTGTCAACTACACGAAAAGTGAAAAAGAGGCGGAAGAGACGGTTCGTCTCGTTGAGGCTGCTGATTGCGATGCGCTCCTGGTCAAGTGCGATGTCAGCGATGACGGCGCCGTTCGTGAAATGATCAGTCAGATTGATAATCGCTTCGGACACCTTGATGTGCTGGTCAACAATGCTGGCTGCACTTTTTTCGTCGAGCATCAAAATCTCGAAGAGATGACCGAAGAACGCTGGGACCGGATTTTGGGAGTCAATCTCAAGGGACCATTCTTCGTCACGCGCGCTGCCTCACCACTCTTGAAGCAGGATGGTGGCGGAGCGGTCGTCAACGTGAGTTCCGTCGCCGGGATCGTGGGACTCGGGTCGTCAATTGCTTACTGTGCGAGCAAAGGAGCACTCAACACAATGACCAAGTCGCTGGCTCGAGTTCTGGCTCCAGAAATTCGGGTCAACGCTGTTTGCCCAGGCCCGATTGATACACGTTGGCTCCGAGAGTGGATGTCCGAAGAACAGATCGAAGGTTTCACATCTGAGTATCCAATCCCACGATGTTCAACACCTGAAGACGTCGCAGACACGGTTATTTATCTCGCCACTGCAACGACGATGACAACCGGTCAGTGCCTTGTCCTCGATGGTGGTCGGACGATGTGAGGAGAGTTTGGCAGGTTCCGAAGCCCGGCTTCTGTCGAAATCTTCATCCCGGTACAATCACGACGAGCAATTTGCCATGAAACATCAACGCAAATGCCTCGAAAAGACCGTTGACCGATGGTCTGCTGATAGATATCCTGATGCGTTCCCGTGTTTTGAAATCGGTCCGGAACACATTCACATTCATTGATAAGTAGTGGCACACAGGCACCATGGGACGTATTGAACGATCTCGCGAACTGGCTCGTCGTCGGACGCGTCGTAAAAAACTGAAAAAGTTGCGCACAAAGTTCGCAGAAGCGACTTCAGATGCTGACAAGCAAGTCGTTGCTGAAAAAGTGCACCGAGTCAGTCCATTTGCTACTCTCGAGTAGACTTCTCGACAGCTGAGTTACGCTTTTTTCCGTATCGCCGAACGGAGGTTTTGATGTTGCGATTCTTTTGTGCTGCGCTAACAGCAATGACATTGTTCACCTCAACAGTCATGTCTGACGATGGTGTCTATGAATTGCGAATCTACACCTGCGAGCCAGGAAAGCTTGAGGCACTCCACACCCGCTTCGAAGATCACACGATGCAGATCTTCGAGAAGCACGGGATCGAAAACATCGCGTACTGGGTTCCGACCACCGACGACGACAATCGATTGATCTACGTCATTCGCCATAATAGTCGTGACGCAGCTGCGAAATCATGGAAAGCTTTCATTAGCGACCCTGAATGGAAAGCTGTCGCCAAAGCGAGTCGAGAGAAGCACGGGAAGATTCTTGCGAAAGCGCCCGAATCAACCTACATGACCTTAAATGACTATTCCCCCAAGGTTGGGCAAGC
>JAJDEL010000640.1 GCA_029259835.1 Planctomicrobium sp.
CGCACACCGTATCGGGTGGGTGTTTACAGCTGGATTCCGTTTCTCTCACCGATGCACGTTCGTGAAAATGAAATCACCATCGCACAGTTAATGAAAAATGCTGGCTACGAAACTTGTCAAGTCGGCAAATGGCACTTAAATGGTTGGTTCAACTTGCCTTATCAACCGCAGCCGAGCGACATGGGATTCGACCATTGGTTCGCAACTCAAAACAATGCTCTGCCGAACCATCGCAATCCTTACAACTTTGTCCGCAATGGAATTCCGGTCGGACCGCAAGAAGGATATGCCTCGCACCTTGTCGTCGATGAAGCAGTCCGCTGGTTAGATGCTCGCCCCAGCGATGATCCGTTCTTCATGTACGTTTGCTTCCATGAACCTCACGAACCAATTGCGACCGACCCAGAGTATGCGTCGACTTATGGAAACGGCGAAGAGCCGAGCCTGGAAGCGCACCATGGGAACATCACTCAGATGGACGCCGCATTCGGACGCTTGATAAAGAAGTTCGACGCAATGAAGATTTCTGAAGACACTCTTGTGATTTTCACAAGTGACAATGGTCCGGCTCTCACTCGCTGGCATCCGCATGGATCGACCGATGGGTTAAGGATGCACAAAGGTCACCTCTACGAAGGGGGCGTTCGTGTGCCTGGTATTATTCGCTGGCCGGGTCATGTTAAACCAGGAACAGAAAGCGATGTTCCGGTGAGTGCCGTCGATCTCCTGCCGACATTGTGTGAAATTGCTGGCACAGAAATTCCGAAAGACCGCGTCCTGGATGGCGTCAGTATTTTACCTTTAATGAACGGGAAAACGTTTCGACGCAAGAAACCGCTTTACTGGCAATTCAATTATGCTCGGTCGAAACCTCGCGTGACCATTCGTGATGGCGACTGGAAGTTGGTCTCGCAACTGGATATCAATGATCAAGGAAATTTAACTGACATCACCGATGAACAGATGCAGCAGTTGAAGTCTGCGAAGCTGCAAAGCTTCGAGTTGTACAACCTCAAGAATGATCGAAACGAAACGACCGAACTGAGTGAAACGCATCCTGAGCAACTCAAAAAAATGGTCGCTGCGATGACCACGATGTACGAGGAGGTTCAAGCCGAAGGCCCCGTCTGGCCTGCGTGGACCTGGCCTCGCCACGAAAGCAAACGCATCATCTGGCCGAAATACAACCGGAAGTGATCGCATTGGGACAACGTGAGACAATACCGCACACGTCGCCCTTGGGTTCGGCAGGTTGAGTACGGGCGCTCATGCCGGTCGTGTCGTGAATCTGGTTGGTATCGATTCAAAACGACTCGATACCACTCACTCGCGATTTGGCAACGGTAGAACCTTGGGCTATACTCAACACTATGAGCACTCCAAAACGATCAAAATCTGTTAAGAAATCCGCACCGAAAAAAGCGACGCGCAAGCCGACTAAGAAGGCGTCTCGCGCGAAACCGAAGGCAAACTCGAACGGGAAACCGCGTCGAGCTTCGAGCGGTGATATCGCGCCTTCAAACACGGAGGCAGGCATCCAAAAATTCGAGATCGCCGAGTCGGTTGAATCGGCACAAGAGGCGAAGGTCAATGCCGTTAAGGATGTCATTTCTGCCATTCCACCTCATGATGTAGGCACTCTCTCAAAAGTCCTCGAGGCAATTATGACAGGCACATCTTCGGATGATGCCGAGGTTCTCCGCAGCGCTTTGCTCAGTCGACCTGCACTCTCTGAATCTGGATCACGCACGAAATCGGATGACGTTCTCTCGTCGAATTGGCGTAAGGGAGGATATCCCTACAAGAACTTGATGAAGCGGAAGAATTACGAGAAGGAGAAGTATCAGCTTCAAGTCGAGTTACTCAAGCTTCAAGCCTGGGTCAAAAACCACAAGCAGAAAGTTGTCATTCTTTTCGAAGGTCGCGACGCCGCCGGAAAGGGAGGCGCCATCAAGCGGTTTATGGAACACTTGAATCCTCGTGGTGCACGTGTGGTCGCGTTGGAAAAACCGACAGAAGCCGAACAGGGGCAGTGGTACTTCCAACGTTACGTTGAGCACCTTCCCACCGCAGGGGAAATTGTGTTGCTCGACCGGTCATGGTACAACCGCGCTGGCGTGGAAAAAGTGATGGGGTTCTGCGACGATGACGGATACAACGAATTCATGCGACAAACGCCAGAGTTTGAACGGAACCTCACCCGCAGCGGTATCCACTTGATTAAGTTTTGGTTTTCAGTGAGCCGAAAAGAACAACGCCGGCGATTCAAGAATCGCGAAGCCCATCCTTTGAAACGCTGGAAGCTCTCCCCAATCGATTTGGCATCGCTCGATAAATGGGACGAGTACACCAAAGCCAAAGAGGCGATGTTCTTCTATACGGACACAGCTGATGCCCCGTGGACCGTCGTGAAGTCCGATTGTAAGAAACGTGCCCGGATCAATTCGATGCGGTACATTCTGCACAAGCTTCCGTATTCAGATAAAAACATGGAAACCATCGGCCTCATCGATCCTCTACTCGTCGGTCGAGCCAATGTCGTCTACGAACGCGGCGAAAATGCGATTCCTGTTTTGTAGAGCCTCAACCTCAATCGCCAACTTGCAAAATATTGAATTTAGTTTTGTGATGCGTGAAATTTACAGGCTAAACGGATTCACCTTTTCGCTTTAAGTGAGCAGCGCTGCGAGCATCCCAGAAAGTACGATGCCATCGAAAGTGCCTGCGCCACCGATGGACATGATTCCCACCGGTGTTGATGTCACTTTTCTCAAGTTCAACA
>JAJDEL010000065.1 GCA_029259835.1 Planctomicrobium sp.
TTTTCTTCGCGCTCAAGGTACTTGAGCGTGTTCTTGAAACTACGACCTTCGCTGGCCACGATTTCCGAGCGGGAAATTGTGCGGTCCTGCAGTTTCTGATGATTCGCGATAGCGTCCTCTTTCGGATTGGGTGACTCCCAACCTGCCAATTGCCAGTCGATATCCTGCAGAATGTCGTCGACGTCATTGACGTACTGGCTCGGCGATGGAAATGCAGGACGCATTGCCCCCACGGCCGATCGGAAAAACCGGTTGATCGTCGGATTTCCAAAATGACAGACCGCCAGTGACTGCATTGGACGGAATCGTTTTTTGTCTTGCCCGCGGCTCATTCGCCCAGACGAGAAGGTCGTTTTACTGTAGTCGCGGAAGACTTCCTCGTACGAAACATTGACACCAACCGCGATGGAACGCTGGATCAGCATCATCCAGGGGAGTGAATCACCACCGGGAACATTCGGACCGATGGCGTGGATTTTGTCTTCAGTACCACCGTGCCAGATCATGCCTGATTCGTGATGATCAATCCGATTCCCCGCCATATCTGTGACATAGTTGTCCTCGCGAGCCAGGTCGTTCATGGCGTCTGATGGATTATCAGTCGTGACCATGTAGCCCCATGAAGACTTCAAGTTCGAGGCATCGAGTTCGTTATCAACGTAATAGCCCAGAGACCAGAGCCAGGTGATCACCGCCTTGAGCAGCGTCGTGCCCCGCTTCGCTCCGATCATGTCTTTGATAAAGCTGTACTTACAATGTTCGCGTGCTAGGCGGATCGTCTTCTCTGGATCGTAATCGAGATCATTCGGCTGAGTTGCCCGCACGTGATACGCGAGCGTGCGTCCAGTGGCCGTGTCGATTTCGTGGCCGTTTTTGACTGGGTTGGCGGTTTTCGGATTTCGGCCCCATGTCTGCAGGTGATCTGCAAAGCGGCTTTCGCCCATCATTTCCAAGGCCAGCGGGACCCGCTGCGAGCGGCGTGGCATGTCGACATAATGGACCAGGCAGCCGCCACCAACGAGCATCTCTCGCAGCCAGAGGGCCTGCATTTCATTGATTGTTTGATCGCCGGTGATATCGCAATCAAACGTCCCGTGGGCCGTCAAACCACCCCAGCGGTAGTATTCGTTTTCACGATCCGTGTCATTAAGGTCAGGCATGATGCCGCACTCAATGACGTTGGCGATATACGCCTCGATCGCTGAGCGAGCAAAGGGGTTGTTGCGGTAAAGATCCCAGGCACGTTCACGAAGCAGCCGGCCATCCAACTGAAAAATACGGTTCGGACCCATTGATCCTGGATTCCAGTCCGCATTCATCCGGTTCAGCTTGCCGCCGTCGTATCCGCCAGTTTTCCCACCGCTGCTAAAAGGATGTGAGGAGAAGCTCTCCCCGGAACTGGCACGAGGCGCAGCACTTTCTTGACGTTGTTCCAAATCGGCGAGAAATGACAACGTCTGGTCATGTTCAGAAATTTGAGCGTCCATGCTCAACGACGCGTCCTTGCTACGGTTCCGAAACTGACTGTCGATCGAGAGCTCGCAGCGACTTCTTTGCGGAGTTCCGTTCGGAACGCACGTAACCTGTCGAGAGCGCCTGGGAAATCCGCTCGCTTCCAGGAGCGGCTGCCGTGGCTGTATTCCTGAGTCGCATCATCATTCAGGGCAGCGAGCAAACCCGCGATCGCGGCTTCGGTATCAGTCAGAAGTGATTGTGCAGTGGCCATAAGCGGGGACACTCGCAACAACCAACCCGAATTTCACAGACCGAGTTACCAGCACTGGTAAAGAAAAACCGAAATTTCTATGAATTGCCTAGTTCAGACGCTCAAAAAGCGGAGTTATCGCGCAAGTCTGCTTCCGGAGAGCATCGCCGGATCTGGCGATGAGGTACCTAAACCGGCTGCCAGCATTGCTGTTAATGGCGAGGCTGCAGCATCGTCGGAATTGACGATTGTCGATCGATGTTGTTGACAGCATCGTCGGAATTGGCGATACTCGAGCCATGATCGAAACATCCGACACCCATTATCCTGGCAGTAAAGCAGTCTCTGGATTCGCTGAATGGATCTGTGAGCGGCTTCCGGACCACGTCTATTATGCCGAGCCGTTTGCGGGTAAAGGCGGTGTATTCAGGCAGAAGATCCCCTCGCTTCGCTCATTTCTGATTGATAGAGACGCTGAAATCGTCGATTGGTGGAATCGCATCGATCCTCCAGGAACTATCGTCAGTCTTGGCGATGGGATCCGCTTTTGTGAGTTGGCCGCGGAATGGGGACCGGATGATCTGCTGGTGTATATCGATGCCCCGTATCTCCCAGAAACTCGCGTGAAGAAGAAAATCTATCGATACGAAATGACTTTTGAAGACCATGTCCGGTTACTGACATCCGCTGTGAACTGTCGCTGTTCTGTTGTGATCTCTGGTTATTCATCCGAGCTTTATGAGTCCACACTGAAAGGATGGAATCGTTATTCGCGATGGGTCCAAACACGCGGAACGCCGCGGGAAGAGATTCTCTGGACGAATCGGGATCCGGTATCGTCATCGGTGGTGATGGAGTACTCCGAACTAGGCGAATCGTTTCGAGAGCGTGAACGGATCAACCGCAAGGCCCAGCGCTGGGCATCGCGATTGATGACGATGCCACCAGGTGAACGCCGCGCGGTCATGCTGAGAATGATAGACGCCAACTTCGGCAGGATCCGGAATCGCCAGAAATGACGATACCGCCGGCAGCATCGTCAGGAATAACGATTGCTGCGGTCATCGTCATTTTCGACGATGTCGGCCACAATCGTCATTTCCAGCGATCGTCATACCGGTCTCAGAGTGGATCCGGAAACTGATACAGAAGGCACTTAAATAAGTGAAAAAAGTGAGGCTGCGGTTTCCTGCAAAAGAAACCACAGCCTCCAAGTCGTATTCACAAGTTAGAAACTATCCGCTGTCGCCACATATGGCAACCCCAAGACAAATTCAGTCAAGCCATTCCCAACTTTGACGCCAGTTTCGCGACACGCACAGTCAGAGATCTCATCAAGCAGATGAAGGATGAAGGAAACACTAAGAATTGTATCAAGTCAGAGATCACGGAGAGAACGGCTTTAACTCGCAACCAAGTTGCGAGCTTCTTCGGCAAGCAGTTGAGCGTCTTCATCGCTGAGGACAACGACTTGTTGACCTTCTCCGTTATCGACTCGCCCAGCATTTTCCAGCATTTCGGCGAGATCGATCAGATATTCGGTGTATTGATCACCACTTTCAATGGCAGTCTTCCAGGTTTCTCCGCACGAGTCGCACACGCAATACCGAGTCCGCCCCTTGGTGTTGTACACGCGCGGCCCCGGATGACTCGGATTTCGCGGGCATACACCCGCGGCACTGCGACGTCGCTTGCGGTCTGCGACAGTTGGCGACTCGTCTTGAGTTTTGTCTACTTTCGTTTCCGGTTTGGGTGTGGTGGCTTTCTTCGCCATAATCATTCTCCTGGGGTTAATTTAGGACGTTTTCGAGTCGTCGGACGTAATGGTTTTCGTGATTTGAGTTGAGACGTTTTTGACCGAGCGGCCAGCCGATTCCAATGACGGCCGTTCGCCGTATGAAACCAGGCCATCACTGTGTTGTAGCGCAGCACATCACGAAAGTGCTGTTGTTCATAGCGTTTTTTCCAGCGTCCTTTTTCGTCGCGGTAGTCGCCAAGCAGGTGATGACGTAGATCGACTTCAGCAAGGACCTGTCCCTCGAGAGCTTCCTTAGGAATCGAGAAGAAGTTGACATCATCCCGCTTCACCAGGTTGGTTAGCCTTTCCTCCAGCCAGTTCTGCGTACGGTGAGTATTCACGGTGATCAAATCCCATCGCTGTGCCCGCTTTTTCGCCTTCACCTGCTTGTCTGTCAGACCAATGCGCTGAATTCCCAGGCTGAACATTTCGGGGAAATTGACCGCCACAAAATCTTTTCCGGGCTCGTCTGAGGACCCTTTCAGGGGCATTGCATTCGGCAGCCTTCGACAGAATTCGTAGACCGCTTCTGCTGTGTTGCCGTCTCCTGAATCGAAACCAATTTTCGCTGGTCGCAACGGCTGTCCACCATCAGCATGTTCGTATGTGGCGCCCTTGAGAACGTCAATCATTTCACTATCACGCCAGGCAATCCCGAGGTCGATCAGCTGGCCACGTCCGTGCATCCCCCAAGCACAAATTCCCCAGTAATAAATCAGTTCGTCTTCAATACGGCCAACATCGCCAGCCAGCGTCAAAAATCGTGACCACTCCGGGCAAAATCGCAGCGGCTCATCAACCCCAAGCTGTTTAGTCAGTACGCCTGGCTCAATCGTTGTCGGCTGTGGATTGTAAGTCTTTCCGTCCCACGAATTGACGAAGTTGCGATTCTTCTCCGATCGGCGAACGGGATCTGAGATCGCGGCTGCTTTTTCTGCGGCGATCAATCCGATACTGATCCCAGGCAACAGCGAATGCAGCGTACTGAGTGGTCCAAACGATGCGTGCCGTCCAGGCCGGTTTGGCTTGCCGGTCACCTTCCCCCGTTTAATGACGCAACCCTCCGGCACCCATAGCCCCGCTTGCAGCATTCCCCGGCGATGTTCTTCGCGGATTTTCTTGTTGCATTTTTCACAGAGAATGTGAGCGGTTTCGCGAGCCTTCTGAACATTATGCTTGCCTTTCAGCTTGTCCCAGCGAACTCCACCTGGTTGTTTTCCATCTTTGGCGAACAGTTCCTGGAAGTGGTTACAGAACGGACAAGGAACCATGCGGGCGCGGTTGTCCCCTTTGAGCCTTTGGGCTTCGATGTACGATTGACCTTCAAGCGTCGGCGTGGAGATCTCCAGAATCTTCGATCCTTCGTAGCCTTTCACCCGTTCGCCCATGAGCTCCCGGAAGTCCGCTTCTGAAGCCGTCGACTTTTGTTTCATCTTGTCGCACTCGTTGAGCACAACGATGTAGGCTCCGTAATCGGCAGCCGTCGCCGCCGAACCGGCCCAGGCACCATGAATCACGCAGGTTTTTAGCTGCATGTGATCCGAAGAACGCAGGTGAGTCGGGGGGCAAATGGCTTTTAGGACATCGCAATTATCAAAGAGTTTCCAAGTCCGGGACAAAACACGTCGCGTTGAATTTTTATCGGCGTCAGCAAACGCCATCGGATGAGGATCACATGCGGCCATTTTCGCAATGCAACCCTGAGAGAGCAGCGTTTTGCCAACCTGAGCGGCTGTCTGGTACGAGATTCTGTCAATCTCCGGATCGTCGAAACAGTCCAGAATCTCAGTCACATGAGGAAAATCATCGACGTCGAAGTAACCCTTCGTTTTCGAATCGCCGGTCATCCGCAAGTTTTCTGTCAACCACTTAACGGTTGGGATCTTCTCCTTCGGCAGGATGCAGGCGTAAACTTCAGAACTCATCACCATGGAAATCAAGATGAGGACTCCCGCTGCGAGTCTGCGGCCCGAGCCGCCTTTTCGAGTTCCACGGCCATGCGTCGCCGAGCCTTGTTGAATTCTCTGTTCAGATAGTTGCGGATTTTCGTCGAAGTTTTCCCTTCGAGTTGACTCGCCACTTTCGACGGAAGAACATCGAAGAGATCCCCCAACTCCTTGAGCAATGTCGCCAAGTGCAGTTCCACTGTATCGCGGGGGATCAACAGCCCTTCTTCTTTCTGAACTTCCATCCTCAGTTTCTGAATAC
>JAJDEL010000641.1 GCA_029259835.1 Planctomicrobium sp.
GCTCCAGGCAAAACCTGAACCGATCGAAAGAAAGAAAGAGGAAGAAGCCCCCATCGAAAAGTACGTCAGCAAACGTAAAGGCCCACTCAAAGGTGGAACCGGACCATCAGACGGCGGCGGCCTGTTTGGAAATCCCGGTGACTTCGGCAAGTAAAGTCGTCCTTACGTTTCCGGCGTATTGATGAAAAAAAGTGAACTGAATGTCCCGGCTCTCTTAAAAGAGCCGGGACATTTTCATGTACTGAACTACGGTCATTCCACCGACATCATTGAGATTTTTGCGAGTGCAACAGTATGATGCCAATCCACGCGGAGTCTAACTTTTCTATTTGAGGATCAACTGATGAGACGATTTCTTTTAGCTCTCTCTCTCGGCTTGCTTGTTTGTACTCAAACGTTTGCTGCCGATATCTACGGACTGACCGCTGGTAAGCCAGACATCAAATCACCTGGCCCGATCACTTTTGGACCAAGTGGAATTCTCTTCATCGGAGATCCGATGGGGGCAGCCGTTTTTGCAGTTCAAACTGGTGACACAAAAGGCGATGCTTCCATGGCAATGCATGAATTGGACGCCTTGAACCTCGCGGTCGGAGAGGCTTGCGGAGGCAAAGCACAGATTAAAGATATCGCAGTAAATCCAGAAACAGGCAATGTGTTTGTCCTCGCGACCGCCAGTGGAAAAGGCCCAGTGTTGGCAAAAGTTTCCGGTGGTTCCGTTGTGGCTGTTCCTTTTGACAACATTCCTTTTGCAAAGAAAACTCTTAGCAACGCTCCAGACGATGCAGTCGTTGGTCAAGGGCGTCGGAAGCGAAACCTGCGAAGTAGTTCCATCACCGATCTCGCCTGGGTCGATGGCGAAGTGATTGTCTCCGGATTCCGGAAAGGAAAGGCTCCATCAGGAGTTACCAGTATGGTCTTTCCATTCAATAAAGCAGATCGAGGAGCCAGCCTCGAAATCTATCATGGAGCACACGGCAAAAGCGAAAACACTTCGGCGATTCAAACGTTCGTTCCGTTCATCATTAACGGAGAACCGAATCTTCTTGCTGGCTTTGTCTGCACTCCACTCGTGCGATTCCCTGTTTCAGCGGTCGAATCATCTGACAAAATTCAAGCAACAACAATTGCCGAGCTCGGAAATCGGAATCGACCGCTTGACATGATTGTCTATGAAAAGGGAGGCAAGAAGTTCTTGTTGCTCTCCAACAGTGCTCGTGGAATTATGAAAATTAGTACTGAAGACATCGAAGATCAGAAAGCAATCACCGAGCGTGTCGGCGGTGGCGGAGTTGCTGGTCAGTCTTACGAGACAATTGAAAGTTGGAAGGATGTTGTACAACTTGACAAACTTAACGACTCTCACGCCGTCGTTTTGGTAAAAAATGGCGACCAACTGGATCTGAAGACCGTTGAACTTCCGTAGTCGAATTTGAGCGTGATTGAGGAACTCGATCTCGTAAGCCGCATACCTTGAGTGTGCGGCTATTTTTACATGCATTCTCCCGCATTATTTGTGAGCTGTCCCGATGAAATTTTGTTACTTGTTATTCACGTTCGCGATTCCGTTTCTCACGTCGAACGATTCCTCTGCCGCAGAGAGGATGAATGTCTTGTTTATCGCCGTCGACGATCTCAACGACTGGATTAGTCCGCTGGGAGGTTACGAAGGCTGCAAAACGCCGAATTTCGAGAGACTCGCCAAACGTGGAATGACCTTCACAAAAGCATACTGTGCCGCCCCGGCGTGTAATCCATCGCGTGCATCGCTGATGACCGGCATCCGCCCCTGGAACAGCGGTGTCTACCTGAATCCGCAGCCGTGGCGACCAGCGACGCCCGATGCAGTGACCCTCCCTCAACACTTTTCGAAGCATGGGTATCATTCCATCGGAGCCGGAAAAATATTTCACGGTTCGTTCGATGAACCGGCTTCCTGGGACGAATACCAGAAAAAAGGAGGCGATCCGAAACCGACGAAGCAAGTCCTGAACGACCCGCACAGTAGAGCAGGCGGGGTCATCTGGGGAGTGCTTGACGTTCAAGACGAAGAGATGAACGACTACAAAACAGCTAGCCACTCCATCAACTACCTCAATCAAGCACACGACAAACCATTCTTTCTCGCTTGTGGAATTTACCGACCTCACATGCCATGGCAAGTTCCACGAAAATACTACGACATGTATCCACTGGAGGAGATCAACACGCCGTATGTCCCGGACGGGGACCTCAGTGACATTCCAGCTGCGGGGGTCAGAGTCGCCAGGCCTCAAGGTGATCATGCCACAATGCTCAAAACAAAAAACTGGAAGTACGCTGTTCAAGCCTATCTTGCCAGCATTACATTTGCAGATGCACAAGTCGGGCGTGTCCTGGATGCACTCGAAGCAAGCGAGCACAATGACAACACAATCGTCGTTCTCTGGGGCGACCATGGTTGGCACCTCGGCGAGAAAGAACACTGGCGCAAGTTCGCTTTGTGGGAAGAAGCAACCCGTGTTCCGTTCTTCATGTCAGTCCCAGGGATGACGCAACCCGGATCTCGCTGCGCTGCGACGATTGACTTAATGAGCCTCTATCCGACGCTGTGTGAGTTGTGTCAGCTCCCGATCACTGAACAACTCGATGGCGTTAGCATCGCGCCACTACTGCGCGATTCAAAATCAGTTTGGAAACGCCCAGCAATCACAACACACGGTCGCAACAATCACGCAATCCGCTCAGACCAATTCCGCTACATTCAATACGCAGACGGAAGCGAAGAACTCTACGACCATTCCAGCGATCCTGGAGAATTCACGAACCTTGCCAGTGATCCGGTAATGCAGGCAGCAATTTCAGAGTTGAAGGAATGGCTCCCCAAGCACAATGCCCCAGATGCCAAATTCTCCAACAAGAAACCTGGGAAGAATCGTAAAAAGAAGTAGCCTCTCAGAAATTCTTTTAGCATTGTCAGTGTAGCGACTTCGCGGATTCTGTCTGTGATACGCAAGCCGCTATTACATTTTCCGGCCCAAAGGGCCATTCGTTTGCCTAGCCCAGCCTGTAGGGCTGGGTTTTGAGGCCAAGATCTCGTCGGTAGGGCAATGGCCCGATCATTTGTCACTGTGACGGTCATACAAATGACCGGACCGTTGGCCCTTTCGGTTTATATGGATTCGATTATCCAGCTTCGGACTGGGCTAAGCAAATATCCGGGGCTTTGCTCCTACTGACTTGTGTATCAACGACAGACGGGTCTCTACAGCCGGAACGAACTTGACTATTCCGGTTGGAAGCAGAGGAGTTGACCGTCTTCGAGTGCCAAATAGATGTTTCGATTCTGGTCAATTGCGGCGCCACCTTTCACGCAATTCGCTGGCAGCGGAATTTTCCAAAGGTCTTTGCCGTCTTTGATGTTGATTGCCACCAAAAATGGTTCCTCTGGTTTGTCGTCCAGGTGACCGGCTCCGAGTAATTGATCGCCAGAGACGATGTAGCTGGTGAATCGACGGTTCTTCGTGTCTTCCCAGATGTTCTTTGGCAGACCTTTGCCGCGTCGTCTGGTCACAGAAAAACGCGATGCCTCTTTCGGAGTGCGTGGTTCTCCATTTGGCTGTACTGACTGCAAGGCGAGATTGTTAAAATCAGAGCCATCGTAGGTCGCATCGAGGCACAACTTCGATCCGTCGGAGCAGGTATGTTCGAGCGAAAGGTACTTTCCATATTTCGGATAGAACGGATAGAACGCCGTACGGTATTGCGATGTCACTTGCACTTTCGGAGAGTTCAAGCATTGAAGGTTTTCGATGTCGTACTGAGCAGTCTCGTAAACGCCACCACCGAGGAACTGCAACTGACCATCAACAATCGCCAAGTTTCCCTGAACGCTGATACCGTTGTTTGATTCAGCAGAAAGCTGTCCAGAAGAATCATTGTACTTCTTCACCTCACCAGTGATGGCATCGAGTGCCACGACGAAGGTTCCATCGTAATGAGTGATTCCAGCAGCGGCAAAAACTGTTTCATCCTGAACAGCGACGCCGCCGGAAACAGGAAATCCTGAGACAAGTTTGTCAAAGACCAGAATGCGGTTTGTCTTTGGTCCGACACGATTCTTCCAGAGCAGTTGACCAGTCTTTGCCGCAAAGGCATAGACACAACCATCTGAGCAACCGACGAAGAGTCGATCTTTCGCGATGGAAGGTGAGTAGTTGACTGCTCCGGCAGTGTACGATTTCCAAACCTGTTTGCCGTCTGAATCGAATGCAGTCACCGCACCATTGCGGTCTGCCGCGAAGACCATCCCGCCGGCTGCGACCGGAGCAGTCGGGAGTTCCGTGTCGCAAACTTTGCTCGTCCAGGCAAGTTTAACTTGCTCAGGCAGTTCGATCTCTGTGACATCATTTCGAGCGTTTGTTCCGCGATAGGTAACCCAATCCGACTTTTGAGCTGCCAGTGGTTCTAAATCAGTGTTGTTCGAGTATGTCATCAGACCGTCATGAAAATTCATAGGCGGATGGTTTTCGTTCTCTGTCGCAGGTGCAAGGCAGATGTTTCCATACAATGATAGCTGACAACCGCACATCCACGGTCCCCAATAGAAGTGACCGTTTGAGATCAGCACCCCATCCTGGCACGGTGGTCGCATGGGATCGATATGTGTCGCGTTGTTGTTGTCGGTCATCACACGGACAGTTCCGCCGGAAGCACGAAAGAAAATACTATCGACACCTCCGGTCGCGCGAGTACATGCCCGGCGAGACGGAAATCCGCTGAGGACTTTCCCGTCTTCATAGGCTAGACGAACACCAGTTTCTCCCGGTACTTCTCGAATAAGAGGACCAGCGGCGTAAATCGCATCTTCCCGAAGCACCAGTTGCACGTTTCCTGTCGGGTAAGTCCACTGCAACTTGCCATCCTCAGCGGAGGCAACGACCATTTTCAATCGCTGCGGTCCGGCGAAAAAGATCTGTTTGTCATTGCATTTCAGATAACAAGAAGTCGAGTAACCGGTCTTCCACAGTTGAGCCTGATGGTTCTCGCCGATGGCTGTCAGCAAATCTTCATCTTTGTTTTCCCAGAGCTGTTTGCCTGTTTTAAGATCAACGGCTGCGAGAAATTTTTCGGGAGCATAGAAGAAGAGTTTCTCATCGTTCATGCAGAATGTACGTGCGTCGAGGAATTCTTCATGGCGATAGTGCCAGAGTTGTTTTTTGTTTTTTAAGTCATACGCGACGACTGTTCGACCGTATCAGCAGGCAGTTAGCGGATCTTTTTAATCGTGTACTTTACACATCGCCCAGGGCCAGTGACCGATTCCTCGACGGGCCGCTTTTTGCGTATCGACGTGAACTTCCGGATTGCCGACGAGTCCGTACAGCACGCCGTCGCGGTATGCCATCCATTTCCAAACCGGCCCATCGGTGATCTCTTCTGGAATTGTCAATTCGTCGCGAATTTCCCCGGTTGCTCCATCGATGATTTTGCATGACTTATCATCTCCGAGCATCAAGCCATCTTCGGTCGCGACCATCGTATTTCGGTGAATCATAAACCCTTCAGGGAGTGGACGTCTCCAGAGAATCGTTCCGTTGTAGGCATTGATGCAGAGCAGGGTGTTCAACCATTCAAATTGGTTCGCTTTGTGCGCGATGTGCCCCATCACCTTGTAGATTCGACCGCCGCCGATCACGCTTTGCTCTGGCATTGGACTGAATTTTGGATAACCAATGAACTGCGTCCGCAGCTTCCCTTTCGCCAACTGATCATTCGATTGCGGATTGTTATCCGGTCCGTGATACGGATGTGACCAGTCTTCCGTACCGACGGGTTCTTGCTTTGTCAGTTGCTTATCGCCGATATAAGCAGTTGCACGTGGATGCAACACCCGCAGCAATTCCTCCTCCTTCACAAGCTTTTGAGCAGAAGGAGAGACGAAGACTACGTCCGCCAGATTGTCGGCAATTTGAATCGATGAAAGATCACCTGTGTCGGCAAAAATGCGTTGCCCCAATAAACCAGCCTTGTCCGCAGCGACTTGCATCGCCTTGAGTTGATCCGCATTTTGCGTTTGCACGTACAAAATCACCTCATTCTGTTGGCAATACGCAACGACCGCATCTACGTCATTTTGTGGGACATCCAAAAGCACGACCACGCCCCGCTTTAGGGGGTGCTGTTCGAAAAGACCGGATCCTGTCTCAGCAGCAGAAAGATGAAGTTGAGAAAAAGTGAGTGAAGCGAGAATCATTAAGAATTTTTTCATCGATGATATTCCTTCCAGAGAAATAAAATCCGAGAGACACTAAGGGGTAGGTCCCTGTCCAGCAAAACGTGCAATGTGTAAATTCAAGCTCAGTTCGTAGCGGTCGTTTGAATGTGACTGCAACAATAACGGTAGCGGTTTCATGCTCTGATTGGAACGGACCCAATCAAGATCGATCGTCGACGATTATTCAGAATGCGACAACTGTGGTCAAACCGCATGTACGCCACTTGTCTTGACTGTTTTTTAAAGGGACGTGTGAATGCCATTGCGATTACTCAATCTCAATTCGATGTTGCTGTCGTGGTTACTGATCACCACATTTTGCAACAGCCATGTACTGGGAGATGACCTAAAACTCCTCTTCATGGGAGACAATGGTCACCACAAACCAGAAGCCCGTTTTCAAGAACTGGCCCCGATTCTTGAAGCTCGTGGACTCGCGCTGAAATACACCGATCAAATGGAAGATCTCAGCCCGGCAACTCTTTCTCAATTCGACGGCCTGGTGCTGTATGCCAACATTGATCATATCGAAGACTCTCAATCGCAGGCACTGCTTAACTATGTTGCCAACGGGAATGGATTTATCCCGCTGCATTGTGCGACCTACTGCTGGAGAAACAATAAAGACGTTGTCGCTCTTATGGGGGGACAGTTTCAACGACATGGCGGTCGAGTCTTTTCAACCCAGATCGCGACACCGGCCCATCCAATAATGAAGGGCTACAGTAGCTTTACCAGCTGGGACGAAACTTACATTCACCATCGTCACAACGAAACAAACCGCACGGTGCTGGAGTATCGACTTGAAGGCGAACAAGCGGAAGGCAGTGATCGCGAACCATGGACCTGGATCAGAACTCATGGTAAGGGCCGAGTGTTTTATACCGCTTGGGGGCATGACCAACGAACCTTCACACAGCCTGGGTTTCAGAACCTTGTGGAACGAGGCATTCGATGGGCGTGCGACGACGATCCCGGCAAAGTTCCGTCGTTCAGTGACCCGAACACTTTCGCAATTCCACAAATGACAGAACTCTCCAAGAACGGTGAAAAGTTTGACTTTGTCGATGTCGGTCCGAAGATCCCTAACTATACACCTGGGCAGAAATGGGGAGTTCAAGGAAAGCCTCGTCACCTCATGCAGAAACCCTTGTCTGCGAATGAATCGATCAAGCACTTCGTCACTCCTGAAGGTATGGCCGTTCGATTATATGCCGATGAAAGTAGTTTTCAGGCCAAGCCCATCGCAATGACCTGGGACGAACGAGGGCGGTTGTGGATCTGTGAAACAGTTGACTACCCGAATGAACTGGGTGGAAATCGTGACCGAATCCGCATTTGCGAAGATACTGATGGAGATCATGTTGCAGACAAATTCCAAGTGTTCGCCGAAGGTCTGAGTATCCCGACCGCAATCGTGATTGTTCGAGGAGGGGCTGTCGTACAAAACGGGACAGGGACGATCTACCTGAAGGATACAGATGGCGATGATGTCGCCGATCAAGAAACGACACTGATTACAAATTGGACATTGGGAGATACTCACGGCGGGGTCAGCAATTTTCGCTATGGACTAGATAACTGGATCTGGGCAATGCAGGGCTACAACAGCAGCACACCCCATATTGATGGTCAGCCAGCACAAACATTCCGTATGGGTTTTTGGCGATTCAAATTGTCTCAGACAGATCCCCCGAAAGTCACCGATCTAGAATTCATTCGTTCCAGCAACAACAACACTTGGGGATTGGGAATAAGTGAAGATGGACTGATCTTCGGATCGACTGCCAATCATAATCCGAGCATGTTCGTTCCAATTCCGAATCGCTATTACGAAAGTGTTCGGGGCCGGGCGCCGTCAACTTTGGGGTCAATCGCTGATAAATTCTTATTCGATCCCATTACAGAAAATATTCGACAGGTTGACCAATTCGGGGGATACACAGCAGGAGCGGGCCATGCCTTGTATACAGCTCGAGCATTCCCTCAGCAGTGGTGGAATAAAACAGCGTTTGTCTGCGGCCCGACCGGACACTTGATCGGCACGTTTGTGCTCAGACGAGACGGGGCAAATTACACTTCAACTAGTCCCGTCAATCTATTGGCCAGCGATGACGAGTGGAGTGCTCCCATCATGGCCGAAGTCGGTCCAGACGGAGCGGTCTGGGTCATCGACTGGTACAATTACATCGTCCAGCACAATCCGACGCCACAAGGTTTCAAAACCGGAAAAGGCAATGCCTACGAAAGTGAATTGAGAGACAAAAAGCACGGCCGAATCTATCGAGTCGTACCAGCTGGCGACGCTGCGAATTCATTACACGAATTCAGCGACCTCAGGAAAGCATCCAATTCCGATCTTGTAAGTACGTTGAAACATCCCTCAATGACATGGCGATTGCAGGCTCAGAGACTGCTAGTCGAACGTAAAGCCATCGAAGTCGCCCCAGATCTGATTGCGTTGATCAGAGACCAGTCGACTGATGAAATCGGACTCAATGTCGGTGCGATTCATGCCTTGCACACTCTCAAGGCACTGAAATTAATAAAACCCGGGAACGATTCATTCAACGCTGTCCGATTCGCACTTGGACACCCTTCTTCTGGAGTACGCCGAAATGCACTGTCCGTGCTGCCGGCCTCGGAAGCCGGACTCAAAGCAATCCGCGACAACAACTATTTTTTTTCAGATATTGACTCGCAAGTGCAATTGCACACATTTTTGCGACTGGCTGATATGCCGACATCCGCATCCGCTGCCAGGGTAGTGGTCTTATACGCTAGTGAAGTACCAGATCCCGTTATGTTTGACGCTCTAACAGCCGCTGCAGCAAATCATTCCTTGCATTATTTAAGAGCACTGGCAGAATTGTACTCAGGGAAGGCGATGACCGCCGATGGTCGTATTGTGCAAGGACAGAAGTTGCCCACTTCACTTGCCAACGTTCGCATTGCACGCCGCGTTGCTGAGCACATTTTACGCGGACGTCCATCAGCGGTTGACCTTGAGGCAGCAATCGCTGGACTCGCCACGGCCGATTCTGCGCTGCAGACTGCTCTGCTTGACGGATTGACTGCAGGGTTCCCTGCCGACTTTGAATTCAAGACGACAGATAGTTTTGACGCATCTTTAGTCGCCGTCTTGAAGGATCTTGATGCCTCCGCTAAAAGCAAACTCATGCGTTTAGCCGCTCAGTGTGGGACAACGGTACTAGACGAACACGCAGAAGAGATCGTGCAGGCGATGCTGACCGTTATTCGCAACAGGCGCTTTGAAAACAATCGCCGTGTTGCCGCAGCACGCGATTTAGTCGGATTCCGACCAAACGATGTGAAAATCGTGTCTGCAATTATCGAGCAACTCGGAGTTCAGACAAGTCCAGAATTGAGCTCACAGTTGTTGCAAGTCATCCAGCTCAGCAAATCCGATGACGCGGGTGAAAGTCTTGTCGAAGTCATGCCGACACTGACACCACGACTGAAATCAGCAGTCATTGGAATTTTGCTGAGTCGTTCCGACTGGTCGAAAACTCTTCTGGCCGGACTGGAATCACGGACCGTGGAACTCAGTGATCTTTCGCTTGACCAAAAACAGACGCTACGAGCATTTCCTGACGAACAGATCCGCAAACAGGCTGAAAAATTACTTGCAATGAGCCGTGTCCTTCCCGATGCGAACCGTGACAAAGTGCTGAAATCCCTACTGCACATCGTGGAAGA
>JAJDEL010000642.1 GCA_029259835.1 Planctomicrobium sp.
TCGCGATGCCTGCCAATGACATAATGTTGGCATCCACACCAAACTGCTTCATCCCAATGAACGCCATCAGCACTGCCATCGGGAGTGTCAGTGCGACAACTAGGCTGGCTCGCAAGTGCAGCAGGAAGAGCAGAATTACGATGCCTGTGATGATAATTTCTTCGGTCAGTGCCTTTGTGAGTGTGCCGATTGTTTCGTCAATCAATCCGCTCCGATCGTAAATCGCTTCAATCGTGACTCCTTTCAAACTCGGTTCGATTTTTTGAATTTTCTCTTTTAATCGCTCAATGACTTCACGAGGATTTTCTCCAAACCGCATCACGACCACACCACCGACTGCTTCCGATCCGTTCAGGTCGATGGCCCCTCGACGAAAGTCTGGTCCAAGCTGAACGACCCCCAGATCACGAATTCGGACCGGAACACCATCGCGGGTCATGACGACAGTCTCTTCGATATCGGTCACGGCTTGCTGCGTACCTTCGTCACCGCCGATGAAACCGCGACCACGAATAATGAATTCCATCCCCCCTGACTCAACTGTTTTCGCACCGACATCCATGTTTGAGTCTTTGACCGCTTTGATCAGACGGTCGAGAGGGATGTCATGAAATCGCAATTTGTCGGGGTCGACATCAATTTGATACTGGCGGACATAACCACCGACGCTGGCGACTTCACTCACACCCGGAACGGCTTGCAATTCGTACTTCACAACAAAGTCCTGCAAGCTTCTCAGTTCAGCAAGATTCATCCCTGGCGGTGGCTTGAGTGTGTAGTAAAAAATCTGACCGAGACCCGTTGCATCAGGACCAAGTGTCGGGACAACACCGTCTGGCAAATTCGCCGCCGCCGTTCCCAACTGTTCGGCGACGCGTGATCTCGCCCAGTAGAAATCGGTGTCGTCCGAAAAAGTCACTTGCACAAAGCTATATCCGAACAGACTCTTGCCACGCACACTTTCTGCTTTAGGAACCGCAAGCAGAGAGACCGACAACGGATACGTGATCTGGTCTTCAACATCCTTGGGAGATCGCCCCGGCCACTGCGTGAAAACAATGACCTGATTTTCGCCGACATTCGGAATCGCATCGATTGGGACTTCCTGAGTGCAATACAAACCATAGGCAACGACGACTGCGGAAAGCAGTAGGACAACAACGCGTTCACGTGTGCAAAACTGAATTATGGATTTCATCATCAGTACATCTCGTGGAATTTCAGTGACTCAAGTCAAAGTTGCGAAAAAAATGGTGGTGGGGATGGGAGTCACTCGTTGTTACTTTTGGCTTCTTGACTGATATCGAACTCATGAATTTCCTCGCCGCAATGCAACATTTCGCTCCCTTTGTAGGGATTGATGAGTTTGCTGGTTGCTTGCAGCCAGTCGCCAGCGCCTCCTTTCACCATTGGGCAGAACATATGGTGATACACCTGCTTCGCCTCATCCCCGCGAACGAGCGTTGCTAATGTCACAATGGCATGACTGATCGGGCGGAACGATTCCAGTCGTCCCTTTTCAATATCAAGGTGATGCAGGTGTTCGCTCTTCTCGGCAATCACGGAAAGCTGCGCTTTGACTTCTTTTGAGAGAGAGTCTTCCGCCTGAAGTTTCTTTGCCAACTTGTTTAGCTCGACCGCATCCGCTTCGCTCGGTTTTTTATCGTGAGCAAGAGTTTGCTGTATTCGAAAATACGCACCGAACAGAGATTCCAATTGCTGGCCGGTTTCTCCTTCGATCTGCTTCACTTGAGTCTCTGCAAATTCGAGTGGGACTTTTCTTACTTTCTGAGCCGCAATGGCACGCGTTGGGTCAATGAGACTCGGCTTGCCTGCCAATTGCATTTGCGAATCAATGAGAAAGTTGCCTGCGGTGGCGACTTTCTCTCCAGCCTTTAATCCGCTTAAAATGATCACTATATCGCTGAGAATCGGCCCCAAGGTGACAGGCCGAATCTCAAATCTTCCCGGCTCTTCTTCAACGTAAACAACACTGTTTTTCCCGGCCATCAGGAGCGCAGAACGCGGAATAAATAGTGACGAAGGTTGTGCGACCGGCACGTTCGAATATCCGTAGCGCGTCGTCGGGACAAGGTCCATTCCGCATATCGGACAGTCGCCCGCAACATCACGAATGATTTGCGGGTGCATAGGGCTAATCCATTTCCCAGCAAGGTCGGCATCGTAAACCTCTCCAGTCTCACCAATCGCGAGATAGATTTTTGCGTCTGCGTAATCACCTGGTCGAAGCTCTCGTTGATCGTTCAGGAATTCAACGCGTACACCGACAGTTCGTTTCTTCATATTCACCGTCGGATCGATAAACGCAACGCGCCCACTAAACACCTTCCCTGGTAGGGAAGTGACAGAAGCTTCAACGCGCTGACCGTACCGGATGCGGGCAGCGTCTTCTGGATAGAGTTCAAGTTTCAGCCAGACCATCGACAGATCGGCGATACGATAGATCGGTTCCCCAGCTTTGACATACTTTCCTTCTTCAGCAATTTTTTCAATGACGGTTCCGCCCATCGGTGCGAAGATCGTCAGCCGCGATTGGGCTTTCTCACTGGTCTCCAGTTCCTGAATTTGTTCCTCACTCAGACCAAGTTCAACGAGCTTCTGACGAGAGTTCGCAACCAGCTTTTGTTGAGCTTTGCGTATCGCTTCCAGTTTCGAGGAGCTGACGATGGACTTGCGACTTTCGAGATACTCCACCTGAGCGGAGTATAACTCTGGGCTGTAAACGACCGCGAGATGATCGTCCTTGTCGACTTTCACACCTGTGTAGTCGGCGAACAGGCGTTCGATGCGACCATCAAAGTACGAAGCAATCGTCGCCATTCGACTTTCGTCAATTGCAATTGCTCCGACAGTTTGAATCGTTGTTGAAACCGGTTCTTGACGAACTTCATCGACTTGAATGTTCGCGAGGCGACGTTGCGCCGGGTCGATGCTGACGGAGAGTTCATCGAAGTCATTTCCTGCTGATGCTGCAACGATCAACGCCATCCCGCAAATTGGACAACTCCCCGGACCTGGCTGACGAATTTGAGGATGCATTGAACACGTATGAATCCGCGTGTCGGCCTCGCCGGGAGTCGCGGTCGCTGCTCCGTTCGCAGAAATCCAACCGACTCGCTGTGCTACTCCCAGAAGCGCAATTACGATTACTCCGGAAACGAGCACTAGAACTGGAGCAATCAGCTTCCCCAGCCACCAGCCAATGGAACGCCGTTGTAGGTCAGAATGTTGGTCGGTGACTGTCATAGCTTTGATCTCTGTTGTGCAATGAAATTCAAAGTAGAGCGGTCGACGAGGAATCGACTGCATCGACATTGGAACCGTGCCTCAAGCAACCGTTCTCGCCGACCGCTCATTTCGTGTGGAGTGTTTTTCAGTCCGCTATTTGGAATCGCCACATATCAAATCCTCGATTTGATTCGATACGTACCAGCCGCAGGGAGTTAGCCCCGGATGTGAACGTGAACGGAGTTCGATCCGGGGCTAGCGCCCAAGAGGCTGATATTTCGGGAGAGTTTTGGAACTTCTCATTCGTGATGGTGCAGACGCACAATCAAAATGTGACAAAGAAGTCAGCAGTGAAGAGGTGCTATGCCTGCCAAGAACAGAGAAGAATCTGTACCGACTGCGCTGGGGCGAGAACAGCAGCCGATGATTCGTGGAGTACGCGACCATCGCATTGGTCGGAATGTGCCTCGGAGATAGCACTTTGCAAAGCTGGGGCGAAGGCCAACTCAAGCTCTGTTGGCTCGTGCGGTTCGCTGGGTGAAAATGGGTGTCTGTTTCCTACAACTCCGCAGCCACAAGAGTCGCTCTCCGCAGTCGTTGTATCGTCTTCGCCGGTAGACTGACAGCCAGCACACTTTTCGTCGCGATGAGAATCACAACAAGAAGAAGTAGTATCTGTTTCGCCATTGCAGCAGGACGTTCCACTGGAAGACGGTGTCGCACACGCACATGGGACCACCAGAACGAGCTGATTGAACAGCACAACGGCTGCCACCAAACTTGTCATCGTTCTCGTTTTTCTAATTAGAAACATGATCCACACAAAAGAGCAGAGAGAAGATAAAACCACTCGCAATAAAATTATCTCAATCTGATTCTGTGAAAGCAAGAGCAGAATTCGTGATCACTGCTGCGGTTGAGTGTCACTCGTGGCGGGGACAGGTTCGATTTCGCGAAGCGTGCTGTTCGGTTCGCTTGGCAATTCGGTTCCTGTTGCCTGTTTAATTCGAGCAAGAGCTGTTGCCAGTTGCCCGACCGCGCGGTGGTAGCCGAGTTCGAGCGTGAGAAGATTACGGAAGTCCCGGATGACT
>JAJDEL010000643.1 GCA_029259835.1 Planctomicrobium sp.
AACTTGCGCGCTGAATGACTCTCTCCGCGACGCTGCCTAGAAGAACATGTGACAAGCCTGTTCGTCCGTGTGTTCCGAGAACGATCAAGTCTATTGCATGCTCGGTTGCGTACTCAAGTATCGAAGTAAACGGCATTCCGAATTGAACTTCGAAAACGACTTCTTGCTTTAGGCTCGTCGCTTCTTCCATCCCTTTCTGTAGCGATTTCAGAGCCGCCTGCATCAGTTCTTTCCGTTGTTTCGGCAGGTTTTCAACATAGGCAGGAAAGGCAAGCCCCATTCCAAAATCCGGGACTTCCAACGCCGCGTTATGGATAATGTGCAAGTTGTGCAGCTGCGCCCCAAAACGATTTGCGAGATCGCAGGCATAAGTTTTCGCATGTTCAGCGCTGTCGCTGAAATCGGTCGGGAACAGAATTCGTTTCACGTCAATCATCGTTTCGTCCCTCAGTAAATGTCTCGCTAAGTGCGACTTCACCCCGCACACTGTGTGCGGAGGTGTCACGCTTTTGGTGGCAATGTGTGCTATTCATTGACACACTCAGATAAAGCAAATGCGAGGCCACTTTTGCCGTGAGCGACGTCCAAATTTATTCATGAAGCGACTTGAACAGTTCGCCCATTTTCTCTTTGAGGAAAGTCCGGAAGTTGTTGAGATCGGCCTCGGATTCGAACGCTGTTTTCGGAATCCAGACGCCGTGTCGTGGTGCATGACGGCTACTGTCAGAATTGATCATGAACCAGTGTTTCATTTCCTCGGCTGAGCCAGCATCTGTAAATATCTCCCAATTGACGGTCTCGATCTTTGTCTGGTTGTCATCGTCTGAAAGAGTTTCGGTGACGATTTCGTTCTCATTGATTCTGATTCGATACAGAACTTTTGAGATCGGACACAACGAAGCCACAATGTGCCAAATCAGCCTTTGACTGAGTCCAATGAAGACGACTAAGAGAGCAATAAAGAGTGTATTCCAATCAATTCCTTGCCGAACGGATTTCCATAAAGCATAACTCAAAAACACCAAAAGAATTCGAGACGGATGGCAGAAATAAGTCCATGATCGTGATCGCAAATCAGTGGCTTGCTGACGGAGATCTTTCGGTGTCACTCTGAACTCAACAAGTAACAAATACGAATGATTGTCCATCGTGTTGCCCTTCGCAGTTGAGTAATCCTGTGGATGCGAACTCCGTAACCCTCAATGCTACCGCCGGTGCATCTTCTGCGTTAGTTGACATCATCAATCAGTCAATCTGACTCTATCGATGACGCCAATCGAGTCCCGGAATTCATCAACTTCTAGCAGCAAAGTCGCAACAACACCGCGATACACTTCTGAGATGGGTGAATCAACTAGCTATTTCTTCCAGAGTTTCACGCGCCGCATCCAAGGTTGCTTGAATATCGTCATCCGTATGTTCGACGCCGACAAAGTTCGCTTCAAACTGGCTGCAAGGGAGGTAAATCCCTCGGTTGAGCATGCCGTGGAAATACCTGGAGAACATTTCGGTGTCGTTCTTCGCAGAGATCGTAAAGTTACTCACAGTCTCTGAGTTGAAGAAGAAGGTGAACATGCTTCCGACCTGTGCGACGGAATGCGGGATGCCAAGTTCCGTCGCGATGTTATCTAGCCCTGATACGAGACGCTGCGTTTTCTCTTCAAGGGCAGGGTAGGGGTTTGTTTCCTTCAACACTTTCAATGTCGCAATTCCGGAAGCTGTTGCCAGCGGGTTCCCGGACAATGTGCCTGCCTGATAGACGGGTCCGACTGGCGAGATCACGTCCATGATTTCCGCGCGTCCTCCATACGCACCAACAGGAAGTCCGCCACCGACGATTTTGCCGAGAGTTGTTAAATCAGGAGTCACGCCAAAACGTTCTTGCGCGCCGCCGAATGCGACTCGAAATCCGGTCATCACTTCATCGAAGATCAACACCGATCCGTGTTCAGAGCAAAGTGACCTTAATGCCTGGAGAAATTCCGGAGTTGGGACGACAACGCCCATGTTTCCGACAACAGGTTCCAGGATCACGCAGGCGATTTGATCGCCGATGTTTCCGAAGACTTCACTCAAACCAGCAACGTCGTTGTACTCCAAAAGGTGTGTGTCGCTGGTGCAGCCGGCGGGGATACCAGGACTCGATGGTGTTCCCAGAGTCAGCGCACCTGATCCAGCTTGGACGAGTAAGCTATCGACATGCCCGTGGTAGCAGCCAGAAAACTTGATGACGACATCTCGACCGGTATAGCCGCGAGCGAGTCGAATCGCGCTCATTGTCGCTTCGGTCCCTGAGTTCACCATCCGCACTTTTTCGATAGAAGGGACGGCATCGACGATCAGTTCTGCTAGCTCCGTTTCTCGGACGGTCGGTGCTCCGAAGCTTGTCCCACTCGGCAAGGCTTCGGCAATCGCCTTGACGACTGCTGGATGAGAGTGCCCGAGAATATGTGGACCCCAAGAGCCGATGTAGTCGAGATAGCGATTGCCATCGATATCGTAGAAATACTGTTTTTCTCCACGTTCAATAAAGATAGGAGTCCCGCCGACGCCACCAAAAGCTCGTGCTGGGCTGTTAACCCCGCCGGGGATGACATTGCATGCGCGTTCAAATTCTGACTGGCTCTTCTTGCTATTGTCCATCGGGTCTGATTTCGTTTAACGAGAGGTTGTAAAGATGACTGCCTGAAAAGGGTTCTTCGGTAGTATTTGTTGTGCGTTTGGAGATGCCATTAGAGCAGTTTTAGAAATTGATTGCGCGTTCTGCGCTCGAATTTCAGATTCGAAAACGGGACCGAATTCGAATCCTGATCCGTATGATCGGAATATCCTGCATACTTCGTTCGATGGTCCCGTTCCTACAATCCTCGCGACATTAAGAATCTGCTCTCTGGATTGTGGTCTTCATAATTTCGTACACTATAAACGAAATCCGCGCTGTCTTTTTGGTCGAATTCGATTGAAGATGCTCGTGATGTGCGTAATATGGTGCGCATTGGAAGCGGCATCCTCCGGTATTCATGTTGCCCTGCAACGGAAGAAGTTGAGTATGAGACGTTCAGTAATTGCCTTGGGGCTTGTGACTTTATTCATTTCCAGCATTGCCTCGCAGGCTTCTGCACAGGGTTTGGTTTGGTCGTTGCCGGAAGACGGAACGCTCGTACGGTACAAAGGAGAGTACAAACAACACATTCGCCGACCGAATGCAGCCGATGGCGACCTGACTCTGACTTGGGATCGCATTTTA
>JAJDEL010000644.1 GCA_029259835.1 Planctomicrobium sp.
GGCACACCAGTACAGCTACTGCTGCACGAGTGGGACAAAGACCATAAACGCTGGAACGACAAACCGACAGCATTCACCCAAGGGACCGTCACTCCGCGCGGAATGGTCAACGGGGCTTTGTTTCTGTTAGATCATGCAAAGTCGAGAGAGAGAACTTCAGCAGCAAGAGAGGCCGAGCTTCCAGGGGGACCGTTCCTCGTCCGAGTTTATGTCGACAAAGAAAACCACCTAGAAGCTGATCCGACAATCATGCTCGGAGAAGACGACTTCTACGGCTCAACTGAACTCAAAACCAATCGCTGGCGCGAAGGGTTCCGTACTGGAAAAATCATCTCAGCGAAGAAACTTCAACGCAAGTAGTATCGGATTCTACGTCTGGTCATACAGTCAACGCGGGGTGTCTCCCGCCCGTGCAATGGAGAAAAAATAGTCCGAGAAGTCCGACTTAGACTTCTCAGACTATTAAGTTGAAATTTCATTTTTTGAAACGCGACTGTAGCTTCAGGGAGGAAGCAGTCATACCTGAAGCAACTCGTGAGTGGTATCAGCGATTTCAGATTCAGATGGCTGATTCGCTTCCAGTTCCGCTTCTTTTTCTGAAATAAATTCGTCCAGAGCTTCAAAGATTTCGTCAGATGTCAGATTTGGAGACTGACCATATCTCTCCTGAACCGAAGAACAGATTTGCTCATCCCAAATTCGCACGATCCACTTTGCTGGTTGATAAACCGATGCGGTCTCATCACCATCGGCGAAGAACTTTACCAAAGTCTCTTTGGAGTAAATCCGCTGTGAGTCAGGGAGTGTTTCACTGAGCAAATACATCAGACAACCTTTTCCATTTTGGTCGCAATATCTCCCACGTCTTAGCCGGTCGCGATTTGCTCTCAAATGATAAAGACAATCAAGAGAAAAAGATTCGAAGACATACTGCAAATCTTTTTGTAACTGAGTCCGAACTTGCATTGTAGCGTGCCTCATAAAGAAGGAACCAATAAAATTCGCGGGAGATCATACAGCCCACAGTCGTCTCTATTTCATTAAATACAATACCGTTTTGTTTGTCCAGTATTTTTTTCGTATGGTCGCAAATCGTGTTAATTCGATTCCACAATGCGATTGAACATTCAATCGCAACTTGTTGGAAGGCAAAAGCTTGACGACTGAGGCACTCAGGCGTACTCTCAAGACTGGCGAGGTGAAATACTGGAGATTGTTGAGCCAATCCGTCACGAACCGTTGTGAGTTCTGAAATTTCTCACAATTCCAGGTGCCCAAGATACCACCACCTCCGGATGGTGTGCCCGAAAACACATTCCAAAAAGCAATTCGCAAAAGCGGAGAGAGGGGGATTCGAACCCCCGGTACCTTGCGGCACACAACATTTCCAATGTTGCACAATCGGCCACTCTGCCATCTCTCCGGGCAAGAAAATATCCGGTAAAAACTGACTCACCAAATATCATTACTTGTGGTTGCGGGCGATTCTACAGCCATCGACTCACGTTGACAAGCACTGTTTTCATTGTCGAAAGTCAGGAAAAATCGTTAAAAACGGGCTCCACATTCCTATAGAAACCCCACTTCAACTGCTTGGTAGAGCAAGCCTGGACAAGAGAGAACTCAACTCGGTTCGGCGGCATGTCGAGACCCAAAGCGAAGAAACCAAGGAGTGCTGCTAGCAACTTCTGGAAATCGTTTCTCAATTACGCTGACCAAGGGGTTTTCAATTTTGTATTGGTCATTGATCAAATTCCATTGAAATGAGTACAATATCGGTCCTCAAAACACCTGCCATGACTGATCTTCCCACGAACTGGAAGGTTCCTTCCCTGATGATACGTTTTCTTGTTTCCATTTCTCTTTTCGCTGCGTTCTTACTTTCGAACGTGACTGGCCCAATTGCGCTTGGCGAAGATGGGGGCAAGCCAGTTCCGTCATCGATTGATTTCCAACGGGATATTCAGCCAGTACTGACTCGTTTCGGTTGCAACTCCGGTCCGTGTCATGGGAAACAACGGGGACAGAACGGATTTCAGTTATCTCTTCTTGGTTTTGATTCAGACTTCGATCACAACGCGTTAACGAAACAGTCGCGCGGTCGACGAATCTCATTGACCCGACCGACTGCAAGCTTGCTTTTGTCCAAGCCATCCGGGAAATCTCCGCATGGTGGTGGAGTGAGGTTGCCTGTCGATAGTCCCGGCTACAAACTTCTCCTCGATTGGATCAACGCCGGCGCACCACGTTCCGTTCCAAACACTCCTGAACTCAAACAGATTGCAGTCACCCCGACTGAAAAAGTGTTTGTACATGGAGAGAAACAGCAACTCAATGTCACTGCCACTTACTCCGATGGTTCGACTCGCGATGTGACTCACCTGGCGGTTTTTCAATCGAACGAAGCCCCGATTGGAGCAGTTGACGAAGACGGTTTAGTGACGGCAGGTCAAATCACCGGCGAAGCAGCCATCATGGTGCGTTACGCTGGAAACTTTGCAATTTTCACAGCGTCAGTTCCGTTGCCTGGTGAGTCAACTCCACCAGCATCTCTGACTGGCGACCATCCGATTGACCAATTGGTCTCAAAAACACTCGTCAGGCTTGGTCTTGATTCTTCTGAAGTTGCACCCGACCACAAATTTCTACGTCGAGTTTACATCGACATCATTGGTCGCATTCCAACGGTTGAGGAAGCTCAACAATTTCTTGAGAGTGACGATTCCAACAAACGCAGCGTGTTAGTGGATCAGCTTTTAGCGAACCCGGAATACGCTGAGCACTGGGCGAATAAATGGGCCGATCTGCTTCGCCCGAATCCGTATCATGTTGGAATCAAAGCAACTCGGAATTACGACGCCTGGATTCGCGGCTCGTTCCGGAAAAACCAACCTTACGATGAGTTTGTGCGAGAGTTGATCACTGCGAAAGGGAGTACGTTTCGCAACGGGAACGCAACGTTTTATCGCAATCGGCGAAAACCAGATGAATACACGACGATTGTCAGTCAGTTGTTTCTCGGCATTCGACTCGAATGCGCGAAGTGCCATCACCATCCATTTGAAGTCTACGGTCAAAAAGACTT
>JAJDEL010000645.1 GCA_029259835.1 Planctomicrobium sp.
ATATAGTGGCTCCTTCTTTATTCCCTGCCCTGAGCTGTGCCCACGCGATCTCAGCAAACGGTTGCAATTGCAGGTAACCAGTGACTCGTCCTGATGATTGCAATCGTTCGAGTTGCGATTGAGCATCATCAGTATTGCCAGCGAGAGCAATTGCGACGATGGCCAATTGTCTCGCAACGTTTTTATCGTGCTTGCCTTTATCACCTATTGAATCGAGAACTCTTTCCAGCGCCTGTTTGCGAATTTCTACAAGTGTGATTGCCTGCGGTTTACAGTCATCACACTCATCTGGTGTCGATGGGCAATCATCACATTCTTTCGGGCATTCATCGCAGAATTGAGAGCCAACTGGACCTGGACCGGGGTTGTCACCTCCACCTGTACCCATATTTGAGAAGATAGCGAGGCCAATCACAGCAATTGCAACCACCGACACACCAATAATCAAACCCTTCTTGCTTTTCTTTTCCTCAACAACTGGAGCTTCGACTTTGGGGCGTTTTGATTTAAAAACAGGAACGATGCATTCGCTGTTGGCGCACTGCACATCTTTTCCAGCATCTTGCGGAGCAAGAAAGCCTTTCGTCTCACACATCGGACAAACGATCTCGTAAGTCCTTGTCTTTGTCGGGCGCGGTGAGAGCCGAAGTGCTTTTCGAACCGCAGACGTATCGACGTCGAATGGATCGTCTTCTTTCGACGCTGCCTTTTCTGGTGCCTTCTTCGCAGAACCAGCCGGCTTCTTTGCTTGAGTCGGCTTCGTTGCTTTCGGACTGTCTGAAGCGTCGGACTTTTTCTCAGGAGTCGGTGCTGCCTTCGGACTCGACCCGGCAGGTTTCGGTTTCCCTGACATCGATGCTCCACAAAATGGGCAGTCTTCGACATCATCTTCAAGAACAGAAGCCTGACAGGCTGGGCACTTGCGAAAGTCCATAATCGTGATATTTCGTCTGAAATTACGAAGTGAGGGAAAGTTTCGATACAAAATTGATCGGCAGACAGATGTGAAAACCTTGCCAATCTCGTCGATGTGATACTCTTTACAGTATAACAGTTTCGAATACGTGATAGAATTGCAAGGGGATTTCCCTTTTCACTGCATGAAAACCAGTGAATTCAACACGACAACATGAAATATCCTGATGTCCCAGATGATCCCTTTGCTCGTGATCATCTGGTGTCGGGAAGTTCGGATTCAGTGCGGAGTATCAAGCCAATGCGAATTTTTTCTCAGCAATTTCTCCTTGCCACGATTATTATCAGCGTGACATTCAGCGGTTGCGGTGGCGACGATGAGCAAACATCTTCGGAGACAAATAGCTCAGCGGCTCCCGTACAAGAATCCGTTACGGCACCTCAATCGACTCCGAAAGAAGGCGCACAAGCAGCATCAACTCCTAAAGTTGATCCAGAACGTAAAGAAACAAAATGGATCGGGAAGATTCCGTACGATGTCTTTTACGATCAACCCCTGACAATTGCTGCCGATGACACAGTGCTAGGTGGAACTCAGCCAACCAGTACCGGGGGGGGACCGACCACACCGCCGAAAGAAATGACACCAACCAAAGTGACTCCAACAGAAACAGGAACAGCCTCTTCCGGTGCAGGCGTGGTGAATTGGACGGAGACACTTCCCATGCCAGTTCTTCTCGAAGAACTCAAAGGCATTCGTACGAGCCTGACTGGAAAACTCCAGACAGTGGCAACCTATAATAAAAGTGCAGATACGATTGGTCTTGATGGAGCAATGATTGCCGCATTGGGAGCGATTGTCACAGTGCATCCCGACGCCGAAACCTGGAAAGATCGCGGAAAATTCATTCGTGATCTCGGGTACGAAATCTATTCCTCAGCCGGAGAATCTGGTCGGGCAGCGTTTATGTCAACCGAGGATCCATTTCTGAAACTTCAGACGGCGATGGATGGGGGAGCTGTCGATGGCCTTGAAGCTGAAGACGTTGTTCCATTCTCCGATGTCATCTATGTCGCCGATATGATGCAACGGATCGAGATAACCATGAGTAACTTAAAGGCGAACATTAATACGAAAGCTCGGATGAAAGAAGATCCCGATGCCGTTGAGCGAGAATTACGAATGCTGGCTGCCTTCGCATCATTGATGGGAACCGAGAGTTACGACAATGCTGATGCAAAACCATACCAAGACTATCTTGCACTCTTTCTCAGCGGAGCAAAGAGTAGTATTGAAGCAGTGCAAGCTGAAGATTATGAAGGATTTCGAAAAGGACTGGATCAAATTCAGACAACATGTGCGGAATGCCATCAGCAATACAAAGGAAATGATGATGGATTTTAGTGTTGTGTGTCGCAGCTAAGGTTTCGCGTGCCTCTGCTGGCTTGCTCAGCAATCACAGCGAGTTGTGTATTACTGACAAACTTCAAGTTTGCGGCAAAACGCAAATACTGATTCAAGGCCCCTGGATGCGTCTTTTTCTTTATGAAGATATTTGTGGTGGGGGGTGCGCCAATCAGGATGTTGCCTTCTCCCTCAAAACCGAAGCGCTCGCGATGTTGCGCGCCATCTTCGAAGATTTCTCGAACCTTGAAATTGCACCAGACGGAACGCGGTTGGAAATTGTCACACACTGGGACCGAAGGCTCGGGGAGTCGCCATTCCAGCACTTTGACAATCTGAAAGTCGTTGAAATTGATTCTCCGAGTGAAGCCGAGTACGAATACATTGCGACTCTCAGAAACAGCGACGCGGCTCTCGTGATCGCTCCGGAGTCTGAGAACCGTCTGCATGCTCTATGCCAGAGCCTTGAACTGAGCGGCTGCAAGTCATTCAACACTTCGCCATCTGCAATTCAACTCTGCGGAGACAAACTTGCGTTCGCGAAACATCTTCAGCAATCTCAAATCTTGACGATTCCAACTTGCACGACAACTGAACAACTTCCGGACTCGGAGTTCCTTGCCGTGAAACCGCGATTCGGTGCCGGTTCTATAGGAATCGATGTAATTCGTTCAAGTCAGTTTGAATTAGCCTCCGTCGCGGAAAACGTTATCGTACAACCACTTGTCCGTGGGGAGCATTGTTCCGTCGGATGTTTTTACAATTCGGATACAGATGATCTGAATCACTTGCCAATTGCCAAACAGCAACTTTCAACGGATGGTCATTTTCGATATCAAGGTGGAAGCATTCCAGTAAAACAGATTGACCGGCAGTCTGTCGCTGAGATGGTCCGCCGTGTCGTTGATTCTGTTGAAGGATTAAATGGCTACTTCGGGATCGACTTCATCGTTCCAGAAAATGGTCAACCAATTCTCGTTGAAGTGAACCCACGGCTAACGACAAGTTACGTTGGGTATCGAGCAATGACGCAGACCAATCTTGCAAATTTATTTTTCCCGGAACAACATGCGACAAAGATCGATTGGGAGAACCAAGTGACATTCACACCCAGTGGTGAAATTGAAACACGACCGCTAACGGAGATCGAAGTTGAGTGTTGTTGGAATTGATATCGGAGGTGCAAATCTCAAAGCCTCCGATGGATCAAAATCGATTTCGAAGCCGTTCCCGCTTTGGAAGCAGCCGGAGGATCTCGCAGCCGAACTGACGTTGCTGCTTGCAGAGTTTCATCCTTTCGGTCCCATTGCTGCCACGATGACCGGTGAACTCGCCGACTGTTTTCCAACTAGAGCCGAAGGTGTTCGTTTCATTGTTGACGCAATTCAGAAGGCATCCTCCAATCGCAAAATCGCTATCTGGCAAACCGGAGGAGAATTCTTTACTCCGGAGGAAGCAATTGAAATTCCGGAATTGGTCGCCGCCGCAAATTGGCATGCGCTCGCAACATGGGCAGGCAGGGCGTGTCCAACTGGGAGTGCAATTCTCATCGACATCGGGTCGACTACGACTGACATTATCCCGATTGAAAACGGAATTCCAATTTCAACAGGTTTGACAGATCTCGAACGTTTGCAGTCTGGCGAACTCGTCTACACAGGCGTTCGCCGAACGCCATTGTTTGCAGTTTCACAAACCGTCAACATTCGCAACGTCAAAACCCCTTTGGCAGCGGAAGTCTTTGCAACAATGATTGATGTTGCAATTCTTTTAGGAGACCGCCCAGAGAATTCCGTGATCCTGGAGACTGCAAACGGTAAGCCTGCCACCGTTCAAGAGGCACGCAACAGAATCGCTCGCAGCTTCTGCTCTGATTGCGATCAGTTGTTGGAAGCAGAAGTTGACGACATCGCTCAACAGATCCAAACCCACCAGTTGAAAGCACTCTCACAGGCGCTGGGCAGTGTTCTATCAACTCAAGCTTTGAACCTCTCAACAGTACTGCTCTCCGGAGAAGGTGAACCACTGGTCAGGAAACTTCTCGATTCGCACTTTTCATCTTTATTTCAGTTTGAAAAACTCTCGATGACGCAAATGCTCGGGCCAGATCATTCAGGCTCCGCCTGTGCGTTCGCTCTCGTAAAGCTTGGCTCTGAACGACTTTGATTCGTTTCAATCGCAAGTTTGCTTCGCAATGCTACAATCAAAATCCCAAAAAGTATTGTGATCCGTCAAGGACGTACTTACGTACATTTCAAAATGAAACCCAAGCAGAACATTTCCAAAACGTTACTCTCGAAGCCAACGCTGCACCCTCATCGGGCAGTGTGGTTGCGGAGGACCGATGCCGTTGCGCAACTCGCCGGAACGACGGCTGTCGTCGTTGGTCATGGTTTGAGACGGTCCGGAATTATTCCGTGGGAATTCGGGGTCGTCCCGATTTTCGCAATGCTGGTAATCACTGCTTGTGTGATCGTCCGCTTTCGCTGGAGTCTGGCGAAACGATCCTTTTCACGTCGGCATCTTGGAACCGTCCTGGCAGTCGGTATCTGGGTGGTCGGGCTTATCCTCGTCACAATTTTTGGACCAATTATTCCTGACACGAACGGTGCAGGACCGGGTGGTCCACGCTGGTGGGGCTACGTTCATGTTTCCGAATTGATCCTGGTGACTTATTCCATCGCAGGCGCCATCGGCGGCTTGCGAAAATTTGCTGCCGGAGGTGCCAACCCTGCAATGCTTTTGGTGACCTCATTCTTGATTCTCATCACCTTGGGAACCGCAGCGCTGATGCTTCCGATCTGCCGAAACATTCCATTGGGCGAACCTCAATCCGGTGCCACATTCTTGAACGCGTTCTTTACTGCAACCAGTGCGAGTTGCGTGACAGGTCTCATCGTGGTCGACACTCCAACATACTGGAGTCGGGTCGGTCAGATCGTGATTATGTGTTTGTTTCAAATCGGTGGCTTAGGGATCATGACCTTTGGGGCATTCTTCGCAGTCATTGCCGGTCGAAATGTTCGCCTCAGTGAATTTGCGACGCTACGAGATTTGCTTTCTCCAGAAGGTGTCGGAAATGTGCGGCACTTGATTTTCGCGATCCTGGGATTCACATTTCTCGCGGAATTAATTGGGATGCTTTTACTGCTGCCGCTCTTTGAAGATTTGCCGTTGAGACAGCGTCTGTTCCAGAGCCTGTTTCATGCGATCAGCGCATTTTGCAATGCGGGTTTTTCCCTGACTGAGAATAGCTTTGTCGGGATGGGTCACCTCTGGTCCGTCAGTGGCGTGATCGCCGCGCTTGTCATTATCGGTGGTCTTGGATTTGGAGTCTTGTATAACGTCAGTTCCGTCGTCTGGACACGTGTGTTGACATTCCTCAAGCAGCGAACGTTTCGCGTTCCACGTCAACGCCGCCGCTTAAGGCTGGAAACCAAACTGGTTCTCCTATCAACGTTTGCCCTTCTTTTGGGAGGAACATTGTCGATATACCTTCTGGAACGAACTGGACCTAATCATGAAGCAGGCATCTCGATATTCGATGCGTGGTTTCAGTCTGTCACGTTCCGAACCGCCGGCTTCAACACAGTTGATCTCGGACTGATGCAACCTTCGACAAAACTCATTGCAATCTTTCTGATGGTCATCGGGGCCTCACCTGGTTCAACAGGTGGTGGTATGAAAACAATCGTCTTTGCAGTCGGAGCGGTTGGCTTTCTGACTGTCATTCGCGGACGTCGGAAAGTGGAAGCATTCGGCAGGACAATTTCTGAAACAACAGTGAACAGAGCACTGGCGATTGTTTTTGCCTTCATGTTCACGGTCATGCTGACCACAATTCTGCTGGTCATTTTTGAAGGCCGTCCAGAACTGTTTCTCGATCACATGTTTGAAGCCGCCAGCGCCGTTGGAACCGTCGGAGTTTCATCGACTGTTCCCAATGGACTGGGCGGGTTCATCTCGACAACGTTTTCACTAACCACCCCATCGCAGTACGTCATTATCATGGCAATGTTTTTGGGACGCGTTGGTCCACTCACACTCCTCTTGGCACTCGCAGGCGATGGACAGAAGTCAAGATACGAATACCCGACCGAACGTGTCACGCTTGGTTAATCACGACAGCACAAATCATGACCATCAAGAACGTGACAAGGCGCCAAATGCTAAAACGTTTCACCTTTTAACAAGCACTGAAATACAATGAGAAAAATAGCAATCATCGGCTTGGGAAGATTCGGAATGACTCTAGCGCGGAACCTTGCGGAAAGCGGAGTTCAGGTCATTGCGATCGATCGAGATGGAAAACGAGTCAACGAAGTCAAAGACGATGTCGACATCGCTGTTCGACTCAACAGCACCGATCAGGCTGCATTGCTCAGTCAAGATTTCGATAAAGTCGATGCTTGTGTGGTTGCGATAGGTGAACATTTTGAATCGGCGTTATTGACGACTGTCATCGCGAAACAGATGGGCGTCCCAGAAATCGTCTGTCGCGCTCAATCAGAATTTCATGCAGAAATCTTTCGCAAAATTGGTGCAGACCGAGTGATTCAACCAGAACATCAGGCCGGAGCGAGCCTCGCTCGTCAACTCTCGAATCCGCAACTGGTCGATTTCATCCAGCTCGCCGATGGGTTCACACTTCTAGAATTACGCACGCCGAAGTCGTTTCAAGGGAAAACGATTCGAGAACTCGCACTGCGTAACGAACATAACGTCAACCTCATCGTGATTCGTCGAGAACAACCTCAGACTGAAGAGAGCGAAGAACCTCCAGTCGTTGAAACAATGTTCCCCCATCCTGACGATCATCTGGGTGAGAATGATGTTCTCGTCGTCGTCGGCAGCGACGACGCCCTTGCACGACTGCCAAGGGAGTAACCTGCGCGGCTCTGATGGCATTGCCAAAGAAATGCGCCCACCGGGGCCGCTCGGGAAAGGGACCAGGGATTGAGGGGCAAGTGAGTGCGGTTACGGATCAGCAGTTCCTACAGAGAAACCGACACCAGCCAGGGCAGCCCTCATTAACCTCTTATTCTTTAATCTTACGCTCTTCTGCTTAGCAGCTATCACAAAGCACATTCAAAGGTTCTCCCTAACCACTGAAAACGTGTTTGAAATACCTGAGCCGAACGCGCTAGCGTCGGGCAATTCGCGAGAAAACGTGACTCCCTCAAGGCCCGTAGCTAACGCCATCGACTCATAAGTTGACCGAAAGTCAATTTCAAAACACGTTCTGA
>JAJDEL010000646.1 GCA_029259835.1 Planctomicrobium sp.
GATGAAGACTTCTAAGCGAAACTCCAATTCCATCAACGACTTGTCGCCGGAAACATCTATTGAACAGGAGGGACCCGGCGACTTCCGCAAGCGGTGGTCCCAACGAAAAACCTAATCGAGCAACGTTTTCGCTTCGAAATCGCCCGTTGAAAAGGAGAATGCCGACGTATCTTCAATTGACTCTGCACCGAGATTGATACTTATTTCTTCTTTCTCAGAAGGACTAACCAGTCCTCGTTAGCATCTTCCGGCGGGTTTCCAAGTAAACCTGGTTCTCCACCTGTCAGGGTGGAAACCGAACCCAAGGTGAGTTTTCCTCCGCTGCGCGGATTGAACCACTGAACACTGAAATCCCCTTGAGCGTGGCTTAAATCTAACGTGATTGAATCGCCGTTAGACAGATAAACTAAATACGTATCATCTGGTTTTACAAAACAGTAATTCGTAGGCTCATGCTTTGGATTTCCGATGAATTCATCCGCATTCTGCATTTCCCAGAACGGAATTTTATAGTCGTGGAAGAATCCAATTGCGATTCGGCAGTAGTCCCAACTTTGATCACGGCTGCGCCAGTCTTCGCAAACAATGTCGTTCTCATCGAACTGATAACCAAAGTCGTATTCATTGCCCGCTCCACCAGACCTTAGCGTTCCCCACAATGTTTGCTTGCGGACCTTGTGCTGCGTGTATGCCATTTTCCCATTGCGATCATGTCCATCAAAGCCTTTGTAGCCAAGGTCTGGGCATTGTGCATGAGCTGCACTGCCAGATTCGTCAAAAGCAACGATCCACGGCTTTCGAGATTCTTCCGATGTTCTTACCCACTTCAGAGTTTCTGCATGAGTCGATTCCAGACTACTGTTTTGCAGTGAGACACCTGTCAGTTTTGAATGATCCCCTAAGAACGGACGGTACACCTGATCCTGTTGACCTGGGAAGGTATGAATGACGATATTGTGGTCGTACGAATCAAGTTGAGCGAGATAGTTAATCATCGCCCGCTGCTGCTCGTGTGACTGTGTGTTCTCTTCACCCAAATTCCAATTCAACGCGAGGTTGTGTCCAAAGCGGGCAATCATTTCGCGGCAGTAGAGCTTTCTCTGGGATACGCCCCCTCTTTGTGAAAACTGAACTGACAATACGCCCATTCGGGCATGAGGTTCAGGATCAGCTTGTAGTCTTTTGACCGGATCGAACGCATCCCCCCGGTTCCGAAGACCGGTGCTCTATCTGCTGGGAACCTTGGTACAGAATTAGGTGCAAAACGAAACGAATTCATGTAAACCGCGGAAAGTTGAGCAATTGAAAGGCTTGACTGAAAGTACCATAAATTACTACGAGTGCTGAGCTTCCAATGATTTGGATATAATTCGACCGACGGACTTTTAATCCGTAGGTCCAGGGTTTAAGTCCCTGCTCTCTCACTCGATAAGCCCTTGCGTTTCATAACGTTGGGGCTTGTTTTCATTATGGACGTTCTTTCCAATGTGGCTACTGTCACCTGTATTACCACTCACTACCCCCCCCCCCCCCCCGCCATTCACAAGTCGTCGACTAGGTTCTTCTGGTTGTTTCTTCCGTTGCGTTCTGCATCTTCCCTGGCATCTTCGGCGGCCTTGTTCGCGTCAACGCGAATTCGAATCAGTTCCGCATTCATACCTCAGCTCCCATGGTAATTCGGCGTATTGTAATCCGACATCGGAACCTCGCTCTTATCCAACCGGTGAATCCATCAGTCGCCTATTTGGATGAGTCAGAAACCGAATATCCAACGTTTCATGCGAGGCAAGTCAGCTGTCGCAATCAGTGGTTTCAGCCGCAAACTTCTCTTCTATAGTCGAATTACGCGATACGTGCTGTTAACTTATTTTCATGACTGACGTGACTGAAATTTTTTCCCGCATCGACCAGGGCGATCCAGCGGCGGCTCAGGAACTGCTGCCGCTGGTCTATGCGGAACTGAGAAAGCTGGCCTCTGCGAAGATTGTGCAAGAGAAGCCAGGGCAAACCCTGCAAGCGACGGCACTGGTGCATGAGGCATATTTGCGACTGGTTGATGCGGACCAGAAACAGCATTGGGACAACCGAGGACACTTCTTTGCTGCGGCTGCCGAATCGATGCGGCGAATTCTGGTTGAGAACGCGCGCCGAAAGAATCGTCTCAAACACGGAGGTGACATGGCTCGGGTGGAGCTTGATGACATTCCGATTATCGAGTCAGAGATTCACGAAGATTTGATTGCCCTGGATGAGGCACTCAATCGTCTGAAAGACGTTGACACACAAGCGGTGGAACTCGTTCATTTTCGTTATTTTGCAGGCCTTTCTAACGCTGAGGCGGCCAAACTCATGGGAATCTCCCCTCGCACCGCAGATCGAGTCTGGGCCTTCGCGCGGGCATGGCTGCACCAGGAAATCACAGGGGATCAGAACAATTCCAAAGAAAAATAAAGATTTCTTGGCGTAACTGTCGGAAGAACGGCGCATTGATATTCAGACGACCCGGAATGTACTGACTTGAATTAGGGGCACGAGATGAACGAACGAGAAATTTTTCTATCCGCCTTGGAAATTGAAGACCCGGCTGCCCGACAGGCTCATTTGCAATCGGTCTGTGCTGATGATGCGGAAATGCTCACTCGTGTCGAAGCCTTATTAGCATCGCATGAGAGCCAAAGTCAATTCCTGAATACCCCAGCCGTCGAACAGATTGTGGACGACACACCTGATGGGGGCGATGACACAGACCTTGTCGGAAACAGTTCCACCAATGACGAAGAACCCGATGCTGCCGATTCCTCATCAAATGAAACTGAAACAATGATCCAGAACCAGGACGACTCCGGCGACGAGATTCCACTGGGCTATTTGCAGCCATCAACCAAACCTGACTCTCTAGGCCGGCTGGCTCATTACGAGATTCTCGAAGTGATCGGCCGTGGAGCTTTTGGTATTGTGCTAAAAGCGTTTGACGAAAAGCTGCAACGTGTGGTTGCCATTAAGGTTTTGTCGCCGGAAATGGCTGCAACATCACCGGCTCGCAAGCGATTCCTGCGTGAGGCCCGTGCCTCGGCTGCGATTCGTCATGAAAACGTTGTCGCTATCTATGCCGTGGACGAACAACCGATTCCATATCTCGTCATGGAATACATCCCAGGCATCA
>JAJDEL010000647.1 GCA_029259835.1 Planctomicrobium sp.
TTTTCCTTCGAGCCTTCCCAGGCAAACAGCCCGAGGTTCGGCTTTGTCCAGTGAATTCCATCGGTGCTCTCCGCGTAACAGGTCACTTCCGGATGCAGAGACTTTTGCGTTTTCTCATCGGCATGTGAACCTCGATAATACATCCTGTAGATGTCTTCATCATGGAAGATCGTGTAGTACGCACACGTGTTCCCTTCCCAAGGCTTATCGGTGACGATGGTGACTTCATGCGGTGTCGGTTGCTGAACCTGTTGCGATAGATCGCCGGACATTTTCTCGATCAGAAACTCATCAACAAAGAGTTCCAAACGAGAGCCAATCTCGATTGGCTCTGCGTAGAGGGAGGATGCAACACACAGAGTGAACGCTAAAGAAAAAACAAGCTTCATCGGTCAACCTAATTCTAAAGACGAGTTCATCAATTGGACTCCGCAAAGTATGAAGACTCAATGAGAGAACGGCAATCGAGAGGCAGCGTCGACCTATAGGAACGGTCATCGAATTTTTCGAAAACGTACTAGTTATTGACAATTAAACCTTATTGAAGGTTTCGCTACTCCTGCCTAGGGACGAAAGCTATTGTGGCTCCTTCATTCTTCAACAGGAGAGAGATGTGGATCCAGAAGTAATACAACGATGGCGAAAAGGACTTCTCCTGTTACCGATCGCATACCTAGCGGGCCCCGTTGTTCTGGTAAGTTTTACATACGTGCAGCAAATCAACAAACCACTTCTCCAGGAAGTAAAAGCTGCATTGAAAGATTCAGAGATGGCGTTACAAAATAACGATCTCGAAGCAGCTAAAACTGCGGAAGATCAAGCAAGCCTTGCATTCGCCGAACTTCGAAAGACTCAAAGAATCATCTTTCTTCTTGTCTCAATTCTAATGATCGTCGTGGTCGTCTTTAGTCGAGGACTTTGGTTGATCACGAGTTTGCCTGAAAGACGGATTGAAACGTACGCACGGTGGGCGGTTCTCGGATTTCCGCTTCTGCTCTTTGTGAATCTCGCAGGAGATGAGAGTTTCTTGCAAAGTCTTGTCACAAAAATGATGGCAATAAGCATTGCGATAGGGCAAGAACTTGCACTCTTCAAAATCTGCGAACTCACTGAGCAGCAACGATTGGAAAAGCGAATTTCCAGAGTTCATTTTGGATTCTTCGCTATGCTGATGACTCTTCTCCTTTTTACTTTTCTGTTCGAATATTTTGGAATTCAGCAGAAGTTCATCGGTCAGGTGTTTTCCGTTGGTTATTTCGTGTTTGGTGTCGGCGTCGTGGTCCTTTCGTTGACAGTCTGGGAACTGAGACGAGCAATCGAACCGCTTACGAGCGAAGCCACCAATAGGGCATTGTAAGAAGTATGTAAAACTCAGTGGCGACGACACTATTCTTCTCGCGACTCCGAGATAATGCAGGTACGATTCAGCCTGTTATTCGCTCTTATCATTTCATCGGAGCTTCTCATGCTGATTCGATCGCTACTCTGTATCCCTCTTCTGCTGACTGGATGTGGGCAGGAACAAAGGCAAACTGAAAATCGTCCTCAAGTGCAAATGGAAGCAGGCAGCGCGCTGAGTGAAAATCCGCCGCCAACCTTAGATTTTCCAATGCCAAAGCTTCTGCTAGAGCCAGAGGCGAAAATCGCACCGGTACAACTGGACCCCGTTGCGACGGGGCTGGCAATGAAGCCGATCCCTGTCGCTGCGATTCGCACTGTCGCAGTGAATAAAGACGGAACTCTGATCGCAATGGGAACCGGCGAGGGAGAAATTTCGATCTGGAGCGAAGCTGAGGAGAAGTTTATTCACAGTTGGATTGCTCACGACCACTGGGTGTTTGATCTCACGTTCGACTCAACTTCGAAGAAGCTCATTTCAGCCGGAGCTGACAACCTAACGAAAATCTGGTCTGTCAATGGTTGGAAGGAACTTCACAGTTTTGAAGACCATGATGATGACGTGCATGGAGTTGCGATCTCTGCCGATTCTCGATTGCTGGTCACCGGGAGTGATGACATGACCGTTGCCGTTCGTGATTTGAAATCGGGAAAGGTCATGAAACTGGAAGGTCACGAAGCACAAGTGACATCGATTGTCCTCTCGCCAGATGGGAAGCGAGCGTACTCTTCGAGCCGGGACCAGACGATTCGGGTTTGGGATCTTGAAAAACTTGAGGAAATCGCCGCGTTGGAAGGTCACAGAGAAGATGTGCTGCACCTCGCGATTGATCGATCAGGCAAGTTCCTTGCTTCGGCCAGTTATGATGGAACCGTCAGGATTTGGTCCACTGAGAACAAGCCTATTGTTCCAGTGCTCGCATTTGAGAGGATCTTCTCGGTTGTGGGCGTCTGGATGCTGGCGGTCGAGTTTTCAAAAGATGCTTCGATGGTCTTCGTCGGATCAAAAGATGGTCTCGTGAGAGCTATTGACCGCAAGACTGGGAATAAGCTTTGGCATTTCAATGCGAATTCACCTGTTTCAGATCTTGCTTTGATGCCGAACGGGAAACGGTTCATCGCGAGTACTTCCGCGAGTGGAATGAGTATTTACGATTTTACTCCCGAAGAAGTCGAAACTGTCCGCCACGTCACTCGACGAAAGACGCCATCACCGATGATTGATCCAATTACGACGCAGGAATATCTCAACATGCATAACGCACTTCTCTACGAACAGGACGCGCCAAACTGGGGCAAGAGAGTGGGATTACTCGCGATCCATGGAGACATCTGGACTCGTTACCTTCTGGAAGACTTAGAGACTGAATCTCTCCCAGCACCGAAACAGGAACTCGTCCGACGGTTGCGAGACAAGTTGCAGGCCAGACCCTTGTGGCCTGCGATTGAACTTGAGCTGGGAATGTTCTGGGGCCGATTAGCGATTGCGGAACAGCAAGAAATGAAAGTCGCCAAACCATTAAAAGAATGGGTCGAAACTGAAACCAGAGAATGGAAAAGCCAGACCGAGAACCAAGCCTCCGAACTTCTTCTGATCGAAAAACAAATTCTCATTCAATTGAAGAGTCTCGAACAAACTCCTCAAGACGGCAAGACCAGAGCAGAACTCAACGACGAAATTCTCAAGCGGCTGCATGCGATTCTTGATGAATAAATATCAGTATCGTTTTCCAGGGAGTATGTCCTCTAAGATTCTGTTTGAAAATTGAGCTTCGCCCCTCACCCTAACCCTCTCCCCCCAGGGAGAGGGGACAAAATTTGCCGCGATGCGGCAGTGACAGGTGTTTTCAAACACGCTCTAAAATCTCAGCTCGATTTCTCTTTGTTTGCTCTGCATCACTTGCACAAGAGCAGTGAACTTCTTCACCATACCCAGAGAACTTTCACTTCGACACGGTGAAGCAAGCGAGGACATCGACTGAGGCATGTTTGAAACTCAATTTACGAATCTCGACTGGGTGATCGTCATCGTTTATCTGTCAGGCACGGCCCTGATGGGGATGTACGTCAATAAGTATGTCCACAATGCCTCGGACTATCTTGTTGGTGGGCGAAGTGCCGGGACTGCATTAAGCATTGCCAGCTTCATTGGCACGGGCTTGGGGCTGGTCACGTTGATGTACGCCTCGATGGATGGCTTCACGAAAGGTTTCAGCTTTCTGGTTGTGCCGTTGATTGCGTTTGTTGTTTACCTCATCCTCGGCTCCAGTGGGTTTGCAATCAAGCGGCTCAGGGAGTTGAAGCTGACGACGTTGCCGGAGTATTTTGAAGTTCGATTTAGTCGGCAAGCACGAATTACATCCGGCTTGATTGCCGTTCTCGCAGGCGTCTTGAACATGGGATTGTTCCCGAAAATGGGGGCAACGTTCATTACTTACGCAACGGGCCTCGGGGGTGAAGACGCAGAGCTGACGGTGAACATTATCACCTCGTTACTGATACTCCTTGTCCTCGTTTACACGGTACTCGGCGGCATGGTGGCAGTGTTGGTTACCGATTACATTCAGTTTGTTGTCCTCAGTCTGGGACTTGGCCTGGGGCTGTGGTTTTGTTTGAATAGTCCGGCACACCACCTCGACTGGGAGAGTATGGTGAGCACCTGGCAAAGTTCAAAAGGTGAAGCCGCCTTCAACCCTGTGCATGAAAACAGCTACGGTTGGACCTATGTGATCTGGCAGGTTTTGATTGTGTTCACCGCGAGCATCTGCTGGGCACCGGAAGCGACTCGGGCGCTGACAACGCAAGATAGCGGCACGACAAAGCGAACGTTCTTCTTCGGTGCACCAGGATTTTTCGTGCGAATGGCGATCCCGGCTGTCTGGGGGATTGCGGCTTACACGTTCGTCTTCCACAATCCAGAACTACACGACTTCTTTCTGGGGGAGAACGCGCAAGGCCACCCATCGCAGGCAATGCCGCTGCTCTTGGGGAAAATTATCCCGACCGGTTTCCTTGGTTTGCTCGTGGCAGGTTTGCTCGCTGCATTCATGTCGACACACGACAGCTACTTGCTCTCCTGGGCCTCGATTATTTCGCAAGACATTATCGCTCCACTCAAAGGGGTGAAGAAACTGACCGATCAGCAGAGTATTCTCTACACCAGAATTTCGGTTGTGCTGATAGGAATCTTCCTCCTCGTCTGGGGGATCTGGTACGAGCTGCCTGATTCTGTCTGGACGTACATGAGCATCACCGGCATGGTGTATCTAAGCGGATCAGCTACAGCACTCATTGGTGGAATGTACTGGAAGAAAGCTTCGACCGTCGGCGCGCTGTGGGCAATGTATGGCGGTCTGCTGGCGATTTCCGGGCTGTTCGTCGAGGGAATTCAGAACTGGTATCAAGAGAAATACGGCAAGTCGATTGAAGGCTGGTTCAATGGTCCCTCGCTCACTCTGGTCGTCTTCGGGGTATGCATTTTACTCTTCATCGCAGGCTCAGTGATGCACCCTGACACCGATTCAATGTCCGGTCACAAGGAGGATGCGTAATGATACTCGCAACTGCCTGGATCAAGTTCTGGGAATCCGTCCTTATCGTCGGCTTCGGGAGCTTCGCACTGCTGGTTCTGATCGTGATCCCCATGGGAGCACGCGATATCTTGCGGTTGTTCAAGAAACTGAACGGCAATCCATCGCAGCCAAAAGAACCACAAGAATGATGCCCTCCATTCAGCCCCCTGTGGATCACTCGAGGCTTGGTGCCAGACAATTCAAAATAGACTTAATAAGTCATAGTTGAGATGACACAAAAACCTGTCACGCGATTGGAAAAAGTGTTTCTGATCGCGCTCTGGCTGTTTGGGTGCTTTTGGATTTGGTCACCTTGGACAGGAGCGACGATTTCAGCGTGTGAGGTCGGCAATGAAATGACGGAGTACCGGTACGGTGCCATTGGGTACTATTCAGTCAGATTTGAAGAGTATCAACATGTCGCTTCGCAATTTGAACTGACAGGTTTGGTCGCCACAATTGCTTCAACCTTATTGCTGACATTCATCTGCCATCGACTCTGGCACTACGGGAGATTGATTCGGTAAGAAGCACATCCTCGATGACACAAAAAAATTGCTCACTCAGATGGCTTTCCCTGAGAGAGGTTGGCTTGTAGTTCGGCGGCCCAGATTTTGACAGCGTCTGGCTCTAATGTTGTGTCGTGGTTTTTTGCAGTGTCAAGCAGAATCACTTGAATGTTTTTCTCTGCGAGTTGATGCCATAGGCGTCCAGACTTTAAATATTCTGGGCGTCCAACAAGAAGAATGTCTCCCGAATATGAATTGGGTGAATACAACCTGCGATTTCGTCGGATGGTAGGACGTACGAGTTCCCAGCGTTCCTCGCTTGTCATTTGCTCACCAGAGAGATCTTTGATTTGAAGAGATTGAGTTTTAAACCGATGTTGCTTTCCGGGAAGGAATCTTCGTCCGTATTCTCGAAATTTTTCTTTCACGAGAGCGAGTCGACTCGATGGAAGTGGGGCGGAAGGCTCAATCAGCATCACAGTCGGGAAAATGGACATCAATTGTCCAATTCGTTCTGCGAGCGAATAAGCCACGAGTCCACCGTAAGAAAAACCAACGATGGTTGTGGGAACTGGGATCTCTGCGGATCGCAATTCACCAATCGCTTGATCGACGATCTCAGCAATCGTCAAGCCTCGAAATGAATTCGTTTGATAACCGTCAACGTGAAATACGAAGATCGAATATTCATTAGCGAAATACGGCATTGCCAATCGTGCGAGATTCATTCCAACGAAGAGCACTTGAACGTCATGGGAATTTTCGAAAACCTGCTCAAGACAATTTGATTTTTTCGAATCCGGCTGCTCGTCAATTGCACTGGCAAAGTCTCCAAGCTTGGGGTATTTGACCAGCGAGGTTTTCGGAACAGACTTTCCCAATTCTTTTTCGACCATTGTCAGACAATCAATCATCGCAAGTGAATCACCTCCTTGTTGAAAAAAGTCCGTCTTTGTTCCTACAGCCTCGACATTAAGGATGGACTTCCAAATTTCTGCGACACGTAACTCTGTTTTTGTTTTTGGCGCAGAAAACGATTCGGACTGCTGAGTCCTCGGATGATTTTGTGCGAGTTCTTGTAACTGCTTCCGATCAATTTTTCCACCTGGTAATGTTGGAAGCTTCCTGATGAAAATGAACTCAAGTCCGAGAGCGAGTTCTCCAAGTTTTTGGCAATCGTCTGCAAACGTCTTGGGCTTGCCTCCAGTTGAACTGGAAATAAATGCACACAGGCGACTCAAATATTCCTGCTCATGGAAAGTAACGCAAGCTTCGTTGAGATCCGTAAATTGATTCAGAGCAGTTTCAATTTCAAGGAGATCAATTTTACGTCCGAGCCGCTTAACTTGACGATCTTCGCGACCGAGGGACTCCAGCATTCCGTTTGTCAGAAATCGACCAAAATCGCCGGTTTTGTAGACTGAGATTCCTTCGCCTAAATCGTGAAATGATTGTTGTGTGAGTTCAGGCTCTCTCCAATACCCCAGAGCGCAATGCTCGCTTTGGATGGTAATTTCTCCTTTTTGACCGACAGGGACTTGGTCAAGCGTTCCAGGTTTGACCACTCTGACTTCTTTTCCGGCGACTTCACGATTCAACGGGACCACTGTTCCAGCCCAGGTTGTGTTCTGGTTGAGGATGGATTGCCGAAATGTAGGAACTTCGGCACAGCCGAAATTGTTCAACAGAACGCAATCAGGGGGAAAGAACATGCAGAACATATCGAAATCGTAACGCGTGACAGGTTCTCCACCCAGGTGAAGCACACGGATCGAATCGAAAACCTCACCCACCGATGTTTGCTTGATCATCCGCCGGAAAACAGTCGGAACAAAATGAACGATCGTCGGGTGGTGTCTTCTGATTGCGGTGGAAATGCCAGAGACTCCAAACTCATGGAGATCAACGGGAATAATTGTTCCCCCATTGAGCAGCATACGCAAAATGTCAGTCACACCAGAAATCGTATTCCAAGTCGCGAGGAGTAAAGCACTGTCTTTCGACGTAATGTTCAACGATTCTGTGTGAACCTGATTGTTGAATAATAAAGAACGATGCGAGTGGATCACACCTTTGGGGCGACCCGTTGAGCCTGATGTGTAAATTACAATTGCGGGGCAGTGACTTGATTGGATGGCCTCGCCAATGTCATCCTCAAGAGGAGACTCCTTTGGATTCGCCTCCTCCACATTCACCACGACTTGATCCGTTGAGGTGACTTCATTCAGAAGACTCGAATGAAACGAATCGGCAAGGATGAGACGTGCAGTTGAATGCTCAAGTATTTGCTGAAGTTCAACAGGTGTCGTATCACAGAGAACCGGGATGACTGTTCGGCCTGATTTCCAGATGGCGAGTAACGCAATCACTGGATTGAGGCCGTGTTTCATTTGGCAAGCAATCGGTGTTTCCACATCGACGGAATGCTCCTCCAGATAATTCGCCCAGCGAGCGACTTCTCTGCCCAATTCTTCAAATGTCAAAGAACATTCTGAAAGAGTGATGGCTGGCTTGTTGCCATGCACACGCAAGGAATGAGCGAATGCAGTAGCGATATTTTCGAACATGCATCGACCCTGAATTTAAATTGCAAAAAAAGAAACCATCCCGAGGGGAGATCCCCTCAGGACGGTTTTATCTTTTACAGTTCTTCGAAGCAATCAGTTTACTGCTTCATCGCTGCTGCGAGGATTTCGGAGGTGGATTCTCGCATGACGCGGGGGTCGACCATTTCGCCTTCTTGCAGAGTGGCTCGAACGGCTTTGCCGGAGATGAAGACGGGCTTCTCTTCGGAATGGTTGGACATTAAGTCAACGCGACCGAGCGATTCGTAGTAAGCGGCGAAGCCGACTTTGACGGGTTGGATCTTGAGGTCGCCACCGAGGTTGTCGAAGATTTCGTGAGCGTCGAAGTCACCCCAAATCGCGGTGCCATCTTTGAATGGAGCGTCGGCGTGTTTACGACCAATGACGATATTTGTGTAACCCATGTTCTGGCGATAGATCGCGTGCATCACGGCTTCTTTTGGACCACCGTAGAACATTTTGATGTCGAGACCGAGAAGTTTCACGCGATCCGGAACTTCATCGTCTCGTGAACCCCACAGTTCTTTGTCGCTGTCGCCATCACCCATCTGGCGTGATGAGATCAATTTTTCGTACGTCTGCATCCGAATCTCGGCGTTGACGTCGTCACCTTTTGTTTCACCGATCAGTGGATTCAATACAGCACCTGCGTTCTTGCCATCTTTCAGTAGAACTTCGAGGGCATAGACGAGGGCGTATTCGTGTGCCCGATGCAATGGATTTCGGGTTTGAAATGCAACGGCTGCGTCCCAACCAGTTTCCGTCAGCAATGCGCGGACTTCACGAGGAGTCAGAACGTACTGACCGAAGTTCGGATTCTTTGGTTGAGGAAGTGCTTTGATTGTGCCGCCAATGAGGTGCGTTTTGTCGGCATCGCCCACCAAAACCATATCGGCACCAGGATGGTCAGTTCGGTCGGTCAGGTAAACTGACGACAGATACTTCTGCTTGTCCCATTCGAAGACGTCGCTGAGTTCCAGAGTCGCGACAACGTCTCCGGCAGGATTCGTTAATGCGACGGTTTCGCCAGCGGAGATTGTGGCGGCGACTTCTGAAGTGACAGGGAACGATATCGGAATCGTCCAGGCGTATTTGTCGCCATTACTGAGTACGACCGATTCTTCGAGAACACGGTTGTAGGTTGCTGAGTCCATCGGACCGGTCAGCGGGCTGAGTGTTCCATCGGCGAAGCGATAGACGCTCGACAAGTCTGCAGCTGAGACAGGGACTTTCTTCAAATCTGCGGCTGCCGCCTTGAAGGCATCAATTTGATCCTGTGCAACAGTGCAGCAAACAGGTTCCGACAAACCCCCGTGTGGGGCAATAAGATCCGCCATCGTTTTTCCTTATCCTCTGGATATACCTAAAGTTGTGTGTTTAGCTCGCGTGATCACTCGCTTGCCAGCAACATCGAGATGCAAGATGTAATGCGTCTCGTCAGTGGTCATTGGTGATCTGCAATTTCTGGGGAGGAAGCACACATTCATGGTGCTCATCCGACATCGCCCAGCGTTTCCTCCGGAAGCACGATCACACTAGAGGAAGCCTGAATCAAAATCAAGACAGGTGAATTCGAGTTCTCATGCTTGGTGACAGTTAATTGAAGAGTGCGAAATGAACGTTTTGTCGAGATGCTAAGCGATAAATCTCAGTTGTCGCATTTTCACCCTCGGACACTGTAAACTTTCCCCTTTGTCCCTCAATTCCTACCCCCTTGCACTTTCTGAAACGAGACATTCGTGCCCGTTCCATCGAACTGGATCATTCGGCAAATCCTGGCGCCTGTTCTTCGACCGGCGACGCGGCTGGTGATCGGCATGATCGCAATCCCGGCTTTGCGGTTGTTTCGTAAAAAAGTGGCACGCACAAAGGAGTGGGACGAAGAATTCGAGAAGGATGTTGAGCAATGGTTTCGGGCTTCTGCGCTCTTGTTGTTTGCAACGAAGAACGTTGAAGTCGCCATCGTTGCCCAGCTTGACCCGGATTTCAATTTCCCGCATCTCCAGGACAACTGGTATTTCTTTGCCGGACGGTTGCTCCTGGCGATTGGCGTCATTGAAGCGATGCCCGATCAGGAACTCTTCGCGATTGTTCATCCCGGTCCGCCCAAGCCGAAATGGGACAAGACTCGTGGGATTCGAGGAAATCTCTACGATCAATTTTTGCCGATCTTGCGAGGGTTGGCGTGCATTCACCTGAAGCGATCCTCGCCAGTGTTTGCTATTATGGCGACAATCATGGTCGAAACGACCGGTTGGGTCTGTTTCTGGATTGCGATTGTTCAATACCTGATCATTGGTTTGGTCACATCACGAGACAAGGCGTTGGACGTTCTCTCTGAATTTGATAAACAAGTCGCCTTGAAACGACAGGAACTTGTCGAGGAATTTTCGATCAGCGATGAAGAAGCGAGTCGTTTGTCGATTGAGACTGACGATGAAGGAGAGACTGAGTAAATGTGTGGCATTGCCGGAGGAGTCTGGACTCGAAATTCGGCGCCACTTGAACCAGTGGTGTTGAAACGGATGCTCGACGTGATTCGGCATCGCGG